>JAOUEA010000006.1 GCA_029858935.1 Actinomycetota bacterium | reverse complement strand
AAGCCGACCTTCGTGCGGGTCAGGAACTCGACCATCGCCTGATCGCTCGAGGAGCCCGGCACCTCCGCGTCGTAGCTGAAGCCCCACCGGGGATCGATGAACCGGTCCTGGATCGCGATGATCTCGGCATAGGTCGTCGGTGCCCCGGCCGACCATCGCAGGGCGAGGGTCTCGATCTCGCGAGGCAGATCGTCGGGCGTCGCCGTGTAGCGCACGGTCTCCTCGGTGGCCACGATCGATTCCGCGCGCAGCTGGTCCGGGGTCGGCTGTACGACGTCGGCCACCGCCGTGTAGGTCACGCCCGGGCCGACGCCGCTCTCCAGCGCGACCGAGCCACCTTCGGGTTCCCATCGCATGCCATCGAGCGGCGCGTCGGTCGACCGCGGCGGGTAGGGAAGCGGCAGCCAGGGGAGCGCGAGCTCGCTCGTGGTCGTGAAGCTGACCTCGGCGGTCTCATCTGGTCGGGCGATGGGCGTGTTCGTGACGAGCGTCGCGCCCGGTACGACCGGCAGGCTGGGGGGCGAGGGCTCGGGGCTCCAGATGCGCCCGTCGAAGTTGGGGAGCGCGACCATGCGCCAGTAGCGTCCGAGGTCGGCGTCGACCTCGAGGACGGTGGCGACCTCGTCGCGCTGCAGGCTGGCCTGCACTGACACCAGCGGGTCGATGCGCACGCGGTCGTCATCGACGGTAGAGAAGTCGATGACGCCGCGGGAACCGAACCCCGGCAGCACGATCGGTGCCATCGCGGCGACGAGGACCGCGGTGGCGGCGACGCGCCTCGCGCCGCGTCCGGCCGCGACGTCGAGCCGGGTGGCGCGCCCCGGACCGGTCCACACCGGGCCCCAGCCTTGCACGCGCCGCAGTCCGTCGGCGAAGAGCACCGCGGTGGCGGCGACCAGGAACAGCAGCCCGAAGATCGGCCGAACCACGTCTTCGAGCACGGAATCTGCGAACCCGACCAACGCGACCGGCGGCAGGAGGGCGAGCAGCGGGCTTCCGGCGCGGAACGCGAGTGAGTGGGCGGCGAAGACGGCGGCCCACACGCCCGCGAGGCCCGCCATCATCAGCGGCACCAATGGAGGCGTCGGTGCGACCTGGGCACGTGCCTGTTCGCCGACCAGTCCGGCGGCGTCGAGCGCGGCCCGCAGCGTCTCGGTGGTCGGGAGCCCGTACCACGTGGTTTCGGGCAACACGAGCAACCCGATCGCGATCGCGAGTCCCGCGGCGCTCGCGATCGTGGCGAGCACGAGGGAACGCCGTTCCAGCACCGTGGCGATGACCGCCGACGATACCCCGGCCGCCAGCAACCGCAGCGTCGGCCCGTTGCCCTCGAACACGCGGCCGAGCGCGATCGCCGCGGCGGCGGCCACGAGCACAGTGGCGACGCCGGCGATCAGCCGCTGCGTGCGAGCGGACGTTCCCTGGGTGTGTGCCATCGTTCCTTCAGTGGGGTGGAGGGGGTCAAGACGATGCAGTCCCAGCCGGCCCGCGCGAACGCGAGGGTCGCCTGGGTGGCCCGGCCTTCGAGCTGTGCGGCCTGCCCGGGTGGCAGACGCGCGGGGTCGACCGGATGCACGAGGACGACGAGCTTGGGCCCGAACCCGGCTCCGGCACGGATCAACGACGTGAGCTCGCCGGGCGCCGGCGGCGCCGCGACGTAGACCAGCGATGTATCGGGCGAGGCGCCCGTTCGCAGGTGCGCGAGCGAGGGTCCGACCGAGCGAGCCGCTGCGTGCGAGATGCCCGCCAGGGCGTCGAGGAATCGCTCTTCGCTCACGATCGCGGGGGGGTTCTCGGTCGTTCCGAGGCGCAGCGCGAAGCCGCGCTGAGCGAGGAGCACCCCGAGCGTGGCGGCCACCGAGACGGCACGTTCGAAGGCGGGGGAATGCGATTGCCCCAAGGAGTGCCCCCTGTTGTCGAGGAACACGAGCCCACTCGCGCGCCGCGACGATTCGTCCTGGCGGATCATCAGGTCGCCGGTGCGCGCCACGGAGGGCCAGTGGATGCGCCGAAGGTCGTCGCCGAGCTGATACTGGCGCATCGTGTGGTACTCCTCACCGGTGCGGAAGAGCTGCCGGGCCCTCGTGGCACCCCAGTTCGGTCCGAGGCCCGAGTCGGGGGCGGCCATCAGGTCTTCGATCTCGGGTGTCACGAGCAGGTCGTCGTACTCCTCGAACTCGAGGCGCTGACGCGTGAGCGCGAACGGGTCCGAGACGTCGACGGCGAGCGGTCCGAGCCGGTACCGCCCTCGGGTTTGCGGCAACAGCGTGTAGGCGACCTGCTGAGCTCCATGCGCGGGCAGGCCCGACACGACGAGGCGGGCCGGCCTCCCGAGCGTGGCCGGCAGGCGGTCCTCGATCAACAAGAACGGCGAAGGAGCAGGCGCTGCGTTCTCCACGTCGAGTCGCACGGTGACCCTCGTGCCGGGGGGCACGCGAACGTCGGAGAGCCTCCGACGCACGCGGAGCCTTGTTTGGCTCCATCGCACGAACGCTCCGGCGAGGAACGGCAGGACGACGAGTCCGACGGCGACCGTCTCCATGCCCCCGGAACCGACGATCCGAGCCGCGACCCACATCGCGAGCCCGGCGCCGAAGACGACGAGTCCCCGGCCCGAAGGCATCAGGGGTTCTCCGCGACCGGGACCGGCACTTCGTCGAGGATCTCTTGCAGCACGACGTCGGTGGAACGCCCCGTCATGACGGCGTCGGCCGTCACGATGATGCGGTGGGCGAGACTGGACACGGCGAGCGCCTTCACGTCGTCGGGGATCACGAAGTCGCGTTCCTCGGCTGCGGCGTAGGCGCGAGCCGCGCGCAGGATCATGATCGATGCGCGAGGGCTCGCTCCGAGGTACACGTCGCCGTGGTGTCGCGTGGCCTCGACGAGATCGACGATGTACCGCCGCAGCGCCGGCGCGACGTGCACGTGCCGCGCCTGTTCGATCATCTCGGCGACGCCGGGCGCGTCGTTCACGGGGCCGATGTCGGTGAGCGGCTGAGAACCGGTCGTGTGGCTGCCGAGGATCTCGGTCTCGATCTCAGCGCTGGGGTATCCGATCGAGAGGCGCAGCATGAAGCGATCGAGCTGAGCCTCGGGCAGGGGGTACGTGCCTTCGTGCTCGATCGGGTTCTGGGTCGCGATCACCATGAACGGCGTCCCCAGCGGATGCGTCTCGGTGTCGACGGTGACCTGGCGTTCTTCCATGCACTCGAGCAAGGCCGACTGGGTCTTCGGCGAGGCCCGGTTGATCTCGTCGCCCAGCACGATGTTCGCGAAGATCGCACCGGGTTTGAACTCGAAGTCGCGCTGCTCCTGGTTGAAGACGTTGACCCCCGTCACGTCGGTCGGCAACAAGTCGGGGGTGAACTGGATACGTCGGAACGAGCAGTCGATCGATCGAGCGATCGATTTCGCCAGCATCGTCTTGCCGACGCCGGGCACGTCCTCGATCAGAAGATGTCCTTCGGCAAGAAGGGCAACGAGCGCGAGACGGATCTCCTGGTGCTTGCCACGCACCACCCGCTCGACGTTCGTTTCGATCTCGTGGAACCGCGCGGCGAACCGCGTCCAGTCCTGTGAGCGCTCCTCGACGTCCACCATCACCTCCGGCCCCGCCGGTGCCGACATCGCGGCAGTGGAGGCCATCGTACGTCAGATGCCGTGGAAGACAGCACGAAGATGAATGCGGCGACCGGACCGAAGCTCGCGGACGCCCCGCGCGGCCCCTATTCGCAACTCCAGGCATCGGGCCCGGTCCGACCGCCGCGTCGAACAGATTACACGCATGTGATTCGTCGCGTCGAGCCCCTTGTTCCGGGCGGCCACCCGTAGACTGCCCTGCATGGGACGTGCGCTCGTCCTCAACGCGACCGATCTGCCGCTGGCCGTAGTGCCGGCGCGCCGTGCCGTGGTGCTCGTGCTCAAGGAGAAGGCGGAAGTCGTTTCGTCCAACGGCATGATCTTCCACTCCGAGCATCTGGTGCTGGAGGCGCCGTCCGTGGTTCGGCTGCGTCGCTACGTGCGCGTGCCCTACCGACCCCATGCCCCGCTCACGAGGCGAGCCGTGTTCGCCCGCGACGAGTGGACCTGCCAGTACTGCGGCGCGACGGCCGAGAACCTCGATCACGTGGTGCCTCGGTCCAGAGGCGGCCTGCACGTCTGGGAGAACGTCGTGGCCGCATGCCGCCGGTGCAACGCGAAGAAGGAAGACCGCACGCCCGCTGAGGCCGGCTTCCATCTCACGAGGCAACCGTTCGCCCCGCGCGACGGGTTCCATCTCACGCTCGGTCAGCTGGAACCGGGCTGGGAAGCCTTCCTCATCTAGGGCAACGGGCTCGCTCGAGCCCGTTTCCTCGAGCGAGCCCGCGCGACGCATCCCTCCGTTCGCCGCATGCCTTCTGCCCGAACACATGTTCACGTTGACGTGGTGGAGTGTTAGTGGCATAAACGTGTGGCTCAGTGGAGGAAAGGGGAGGAGGCGTGGCCGATCTGCTCGGCACGCATAGCTACCAGCTCGACCCGAAGGGCAGGGTCTCGCTTCCGGCGAAGTTCCGGGCCGCGTTCGTCGACGGCTGCTGGATCACCGTGGGCCAGGATCGCTGCCTCTACGTCTTCCCCAGGGCCGAATGGCAGCGGCGTTCCGACGAGGTCGCGTCCTTCCCCCTTTCCGACAACGACGGGCGGGCGTACATGCGCCTGTTCTTCGGCTCGTCCGACGAGACGAAGCTCGATGGGCAGGGGCGGGTCACGATCCCCCAGCGCCTGCGAGACGCCGTCGGTATCGACAAGGAAGTCGTGGTGCTCGGCGTGCGGGACCGCATGGAGATCTGGGACCGCGAGACGTACGAGGGCTACACGCAAGGGTTCTCCGATGCGTACCAGACCGGTGCGCTCGATCCCAGGAGGTAGGGCGTCGATGGCATCAACCGTACCGGGTCCACACACCGCCGAGCAGAACAAGCTCGCCGCAGAGGTGCGTCAGAGCTTGTCCTTGATCGGCATGACGGCCCTCACCTTGCTGGCGTCGATCGCCATCGGCGTCCTCGCCGGGCGATTGGGTTGACGTGGCGGAGCCGGGCGAGGGGGCCGAGCACCGTGTGCCGCACGAGCCGGTCATGGTCGCCGAGACCGTGCGCTTCCTCGTCGAGGAAGCGCAGCGAACGGGGACGGTGCTGGACATGACCGTGGGTGCCGGTGGGCACGCCGAAGCCCTTCTGCGCGCCGGCATCCGGCGGGTGGTGGGGGTCGATCGTGATCCGGAGGCGCTCGCGCTCGCCGATGCGCGGCTGGCGCCGTTCGCCGAGCGCTTCGACTCCGTGGAAGCCACCTTCGACCGGATCGCGGAGATCGCGGTGGGCGGCTCCGTCGACGGCGTGCTCTACGACCTGGGCGTGTCGTCGATGCAGCTCGACCGGCCCGAGCGCGGGTTCAGCTACCGCGACGACGGACCGCTCGACATGCGTATGGCCGGCCCGGGTTCCGAGGACCCGTCGGCCGCCGACCTCGTCAACACGCTGTCGGAATCAGATCTCGCCGACGTGATCTTCACCAACGGCGGCGAGCGTCGGTCGAGGAGGATCGCGCGCGCGATCGTGCGTCGCCGGCCGATCAGGACCACCGATCAGCTCGCCGGCGTGATCGTGGGCGCCGTGGGACGACGGCCGGGGGGCCCCCACCCCGCGCGTCGGACGTTCCAGGCGCTCCGCATCGCGGTCAACCGGGAGATCGAGGAACTCGCTGCCTCCCTGCCTCAGGCGGTCGGGCTCCTCGCTCCCGGGGGCCGCGTGGTCGTGATCGCGTACCACTCCCTGGAGGACCGCATCGTGAAGACGACGTTCCGCGACGACGATCGACTCACGGTGTTGACGAAGAAGCCGCTGCGACCATCCGAGGACGAGGTCGCGCGGAACCCTCGCGCTCGCAGCGCGATCTTCCGTGCCGCGGAGCGAGTGGCGGCCGCTGCATGAGCGTTCCGGCTCGGCAACTTCCCACGCCTGCTCCGTCGGCTCCTGCCGCGCATCCCCCGCGGCGAACCGCGGCGCGCCCGACTTCCGTTCCCCCTCCCCAGCGTCGGGCGCGCCGCGGTTCCACCCCTGCGTTCTGGTTCTTCGCGGCGGCCCTCGTCGCTGTCCTGGTCTTCGCCGTCGTCGCCTTGAACGCGATGGTCGTGAACACCACCTATCGCATGACCGAGATGCAGGACCGCGTGCTCGAGATGGGCGAGCAGCACGAAGCGCTCGAGGTCGAGGTTGCACGCCTGTCCTCTCCCTCTCGGATCGCCGAGTGGGCCGATATCGTCGGCATGGTCGCGCCCGGTCCGGGCGAGTCCGTGATCCTGCGGGTGCCCGGAGAGCGCCGTGAGGGTTCGACCGCGGTTGCGCCCGACGACGGCGGGTCGCCGTGAGGCGGCCGCCGACCGTACGACTGGTCGCGATGCTGACGCTGATGCTGTTGGCGCTCGGGGGCATCGTCGTCCGCCTCGCCTTCCTGCAGGTGCGCGACAATCCCGAGCTCGAAGCCCTCGGGATGCAGCAGCGGGTCCGCACGGTGACGCTTCCGGCGCGGCGAGGTGAGATCCTCGATCGCTTCGGGGTGCCCCTCGCCGTCACGCGCGAGGCGCGTGACATCTACGTCGACCCGCGCTACGTCGTCGATGCCCGCAGCGAGGCCGGCACGATCGCCGACGTGCTCGACCTGCGCGAACGCGAGGTGCGAGCGACGCTCGAGAGCGACGGCACGTTCGCCTATGTGGATCGGCAGGTCGACCTCGAGGTCGCCGATCGACTCGATGCTCTGGGCCTGCCAGGTATCGGATTCCTCGAAGTCCCCAAGCGCTACTACCCGGCCGGCGCCCTGGCTCCACAGGTGCTGGGTTTCGTCAACGTCGACGGGGCCGGCGCCGCCGGGCTCGAGAGCGCCTACGACGACATCCTCGCGGGCACGCCCGGCGAGCGGACCGCCGAGCTCTCGGCCGACGGGCTGCCGATCTCGAGCGGTCTGGACACGGTCGTCGAGCCGGTGCCCGGCTCGACGATGCACACGACGCTCGATCGGCAGATGCAGTACATGGTGCAGGCTGCGTTGGAGCGAGCGGTCAGGTCCAACGGCGCCTTGGGAGGCACGGCGGTCGTGATGGATCCGATCACGCGCGAAGTGCTCGCGATGGCCACCTTTCCGGGATTCGATCCCAATGCCTACAGCGACGCGCCGATCGACGCGATGCGGAACCGGGCCGTCACCGACGCCTTCGAGCCGGGATCGGTGAACAAGATCATTACCGCCGCCGCCGCGCTCGAGACCGGGGCCGTCTCTCTCGATGAGCGCTTCCGCGTTGCGTCGTCGATGAAGGTAGGGCCGTTCACGATCCGCGACTCTCATGAGCATCCGATCGAGTCGATGACGATCGGCGACATCATCACGGAGTCGAGCAACATCGGCGCTGCGATGATCGCCGAGCAAGTCGGGAGCGTCACGCTCGGTTCTTTCATGGAGAGGTTCGGCTACGGGCGTCCGACCGGGGTCGGCTTCCCGGGAGAGGCGGCCGGTGCGCTCCTGCCCGGCGATCAGTGGGACGAGGTGATCCGCGCCACCGTGTCATACGGCCAGGGCATCTCGGTCACGCCGCTGCAGATGGCGAACGTGTACGCCACGATCGCCGACCGTGGCCTCTGGATGCAGCCCACGATCGTGCGAGGGTTCGAGCGGCCGGATGGCACCTTCGACGAGGCCGAGGTTCGCCGGACGCGGCGCGTCGTCAGGCCCGACACGGCCCAACTGCTCACGAGCATGCTCGCGTCGGCGGTGCAGGAGGGCACGGGCGTCAACGCCCAGATCCCCGGGTATCAGGTGGCGGGGAAGACGGGCACTTCCCGCAAACTCGACGACAACGGCCACTACGTTCAGCGTTATCACGCCTCGTTCGCGGGATTCCTGCCCGCGGCCGACCCTCGCGTCGTGATCGCGGTCTCGATCGACGAGCCTCGAACCGTCTACGGCGGACTGGCGGCCGCGCCGCTGTTCCAGGAGATCGCGAGGTACGCGATCCAGCGCCTCGCGATCCCGGCAGCACCTCCGGTGGCGTTCACGCCCCGCGCGCAGGGATCGTCCTGATGCCTCCACGCCCGGGGCAGGGGCCCCGGGTAAGCTCAAGAACGGTGTCTTCCCCCATGGCGTCCCCTCCGGCTGCGCCTGCGTTCCCGCCGATCCCGCTGTCGGCGTTGGTCGAGGTCGTCCCCGATGCCCAGACCAGGGGCGACACGGGCCTGTCGATCCTCGACGTGGCCTACGACTCGCGGGCCGTCGCGACGGGGGCGCTGTTCTGCTGCGTGCCGGGGGAGGTCACCGACGGGCATCGATTCGCCCGCGCCGCCCTCGACACCGGGGCGGCCGCACTCGTCGTCGAGCGATGGCTGGATCTTCCGGCAACGCAGGTGCTTGTCGGGTCCGTGCGATCGGCGATGGGGCCGATGGCCGCTCGAGCGTTCCGGGAGCCTGCCGAGGCGATGACGATGCTGGGGGTCACGGGCACCAACGGCAAGACCACGACGACGTACCTGGTCGAGGCGATCGCCCGCCGAGGCGGCGTCCGTGCCGGCATGATCGGAACGACCGGGGCCCGGATCGACGGCGAGCCCCTGCCGATCGAGCGGACGACGCCCGAAGCCCCGGATCTGCACCGGTTGCTCGCACGCATGCGAGACGGCGGTGTGGGACTCGTGGCGATGGAGGTGTCCTCGCACGCGCTCACGCAGCATCGGGTCGGCGGAGTCGTTTTCGACGCGGCCGCGTTCACGAACCTGTCGCAGGACCACCTCGACTTTCACGGCTCGATGCAGGACTACTTCGAGGCGAAGGCGAGCCTGTTCGCGCCCGAGGTTTCCAGACGAGGCATCGTCAATGTCGACGACCCGTGGGGCCGCCGTCTCCTCGACCCGCCGCAGATCCCGATGTCGACGTTCGCCGTGGAAGCGGACGCGGACCTGTGTGCCCGAGACGTCGTGGTCTCGTCGGCGGGTCTTTCGTTCCGGGCCGACGGGCTCCTCGTCGGATCCTCGCTTCGGGGCGCCTTCAACGTGTCGAACTGCTTGGCGGCGATCGCGCTGGCGCGAGCCGCGGGCTGTTCAGATGACGCGATCGTCTCGGGCATCGCTGACGTGCGTGAGGTGCCCGGGCGGGTAGAGCCGATCGAGGAAGGGCAGGACTTCCTCGTGGTGGTGGACTACGCGCACACGCCGGATAGCATCCTCGGTGTGCTGCAGGCCATGCGCCCGCTGGCCACGGGCCGGCTGATCGTCGTGTTCGGTTGCGGGGGAGACCGCGACCGCGCCAAGCGACCCTTGATGGGAAGCGCCGCGACCTCGGTGGCCGATCTTACGATCGTCACGAGCGACAACCCGCGATCCGAAGACCCCGTCGCGATCATCGCCGACATCGAGCCCGGCGCCGTGCAAGGCGGGGGCGCCTACATCGTCGAGCCCGATCGGCGCACGGCGATCGCGCTCGCGCTCGCCGATGCGCGACCCGGCGACGCGGTCGTGGTAGCCGGCAAGGGTCACGAGCACTACCAGGAGTTCGACGGTCGAACGGTCGAGTTCGACGATCGTGTGGTGCTGCGCGACGAACTTCGGGCGCTCGGAGGTCGCTCGTGATCGCTCGCGCGATGTCCACGATCGCTCGCGAGGTCGACGGGCGTCTCGTGGCGGGTGACGCAGAGGTGACGAACGTCGCGACCGATTCCCGCCTCGCGGGTCCGGGCTCGCTGTTCGTTGCGCTCACCGGAGAGCACACCGACGGCGCACGGTTCGTCACCGACGCGTTCGATGCGGGTGCGGCGGGCGTGGTCGTGCCCGAAGGGACGGAGTCGCCTGGACCCTCGATCGTGGTGGGATCGCCCGCCGAGGCGCTGCTGCGTCTCGCGTCTGCCGAGCGCACCTACATCCCCAAGGTGGTCGGCATCACGGGGGCCAACGGCAAGACCAGCACGAAGGACATGGCAGCCGCCGTGCTGTCGCGCCGGCTCCTCACGCATGCCAGCCCCGGTTCGTTCAACAACGAAGTGGGGCTGCCGATGACGCTGCTCGGTGCGCCGACCGGCGTGGAGGTCGTGGTGGCCGAACTCGGGGCTCGGCGCAAGGGTGACGTCACGATGCTGTGCGAGATTGCGAGGCCGGACGTCGTCGTCGTGACGAACGTCGGCGTGGCTCATCTCGAGATCTTCGGATCGTGGGATGCCATCGTCGAGGCTTCGGCGGAGCCGGTCGAAGCGGTCTCGCCGACGGGGTGGGGCGTGCTCAACGCCGACGATCCGGTCGTGTCGACCTATCGCGAGCGGTGCGCCGGACGGGTCATGTCGTTCGGCCAGCACGTCGACGCGGACGTGCGGGGCACCGACGTCTCGGTCGATGCGAGCGGGGCAGCCTCGTTCACGATCGTGGTGGGTGAGCAGCGCTCGCCCGTCACGCTGTCGGTCGCCGGCGAGCACATGGTGCCGAACGCACTGGCCGCCACCGCCGTCGGGTTGATCTTCGACGTGCCCCTCGGCGAGTGTGCCGGCGCGCTCGCGTCGGCGACGGTCTCGCCGTGGCGCATGGAGACGTTCACCACCGACGACGGGGTCCGGGTCGTGAACGACGCCTACAACGCGAACCCCGAGTCGATGGCGGCTGCGTTGAAGGCGGCGCGCACGATGGCCCGTGATGGCCGGCTGCTCGCCGTGCTCGCGCACATGGCCGAGCTCGGCCCGATCGCCGACGAGGAGCATGAGCGGCTCGGCGACCTCGCCGCCCGGCTGCGCGTCGACCGCCTGGTCACGGTGGGAGACGCCGCTCGCAGGATCGCCGTGGCGGCCGTGCGTGAGGGCATGGAACCCGAGCAGGTGGCTTCCTATCTCGCCCCACTCGACGCGCTCGCCGACGTCCGGGCGGCGGCGCGATCGGGCGACGTCGTGCTGTTCAAAGGCTCACGCGTGGCCGGGCTCGAGGAGCTGGCGGAGGCCCTGCGGTGATCTCGATCCTCGTCGCCGGAGCGATCGGTCTCGCGGTCACACTGCTGGGCACGCCGATCGCGATCCGCGCCTTCACCGTGTGGGGCTGGGGCCAGCGCATCCGGGAAGACGGGCCGCGCACCCATCTGGAGAAGATGGGCACCCCGACCATGGGCGGCGTCGTGATCGTGGCCGGGCTGTTGCTCGCCTACCTGGCCACGCGATTCACCAGGGAAGGAGGTGTCGGGTTCCCGGCGACGGGAGTCGCCCTGGTGATCGCGGTCGTCGGCTTCGGGCTGGTCGGGTTCCTCGACGACTTCATGAAGGTGCGGAACCGGCGCTCGCTCGGCCTGACGAAGATCCAGAAGTTCGGGGGCACGGCGATCGTCTCGCTGCTCTTCGGCCTGATCGTCGCACGGTCGGGCGACTCGACCGGCATCTCCACGAACCTGTCGTTCATCAGGCCGACGGCGTTCGCCATGGGCGCGTTCTTCCTCGTGTGGGTCTTCCTCGTGTTGACCGGCACGTCCCACGCCGTGAACCTCACCGACGGGCTCGACGGCCTCGCCGCCGGCTCGAGCGCGTTGGTCTTCGCTTCGTACGCGTTCATCGCGTTCTGGGAGTTCCGGCACCTGTGCTTCGGAGCCGAAGGCATCGAGCTTCGCGGATGCTTCGACGTGAACGGTCCCGCGATGCTCGACAACGCGATCATCGCCGCCGGCATGATGGGGGCGCTCGCTGGATTCCTGTGGTGGAACGCCGCCCCCGCGCGCATCTTCATGGGAGACACCGGCTCGCTCGCACTCGGTGGCCTGCTGGGCGGGCTCGCCATCACGACCAACACACAGCTGCTCCTCGTGATCCTCGGCGGACTCTTCGTGATGGAGACGATGTCGGTGATCCTGCAGGTCATCTCGTTCCGGGGGTTCGGACGTCGGATCTTCCGGATGTCGCCGATCCACCACCACTTCGAGCTGGCGGGGTGGCCCGAGTTCACCGTGATCGTTCGGTTCTGGATCATCGCGGGTCTGTGCGTGGCGGTTGGGCTCGGTCTCTTCTACGCCGACTTCATCCAGCGAGGGGGATTGGAGTGAGCGGCCGGTTCGAGGGTGAACGCGCGGTCGTGATCGGCGCCGGGGTGGCCGGATCGTCGGCGGCCCGGGTACTCGTCGCGGAGGGCGCCACCGTGCGGGTGAGCGAGCTGCGGTCCGAAGCGGAGCTGTCCACGGCCGCCGCCCTTCGCGATGCCGGCGTCGAGATGCTGACCGGCGGCCACGAGCCGGCCCACCTCGACGGCGCGACGCTCGTCGTCACCGGCCCGGGGGTGCCCGAGCGAGCATCGGTGCTCACGTGGGCTCGAGCGCGCGGGTTGCCGGTGTGGGGCGAGATGGAGCTCGGCGCCCACCTGGCCGAGGTTCCCTACGTCGCTGTCACCGGCACCAACGGCAAGACCACGACGACCGGCATGATCGAGGCCTGCCTGCGGGCGGATGGCGTCGACGCCGTGGCCTGCGGCAACATCGGCCACCCGTTCCCCGAGGCCGCCCGCGAGGGCCACGAGGCGCTGGTCGTGGAATGCTCGTCGTTCCAGCTTCGCCTGCAGGAGTCGCTCCACCCGCGGGTGTCGGTCTTGCTGAACCTCGCTCCCGATCACCTCGACGAGCACGGGTCGTTCGACGCCTACGCCGACGCGAAGGCTCGCATCTTCGCTCGCCAGGGGCCCGGGGACACCCACGTCGGCAACGGCGACGACCCCGTCGCGAGCGCCCGCTCGGCTGAGGCTCCGTGCGAGGTCGCGTGGTTCCGCATCGGGCGGCCCGGCGAGGGTGAGGTCGGTTTCGAAGAGGACGAGCTCGTGTCCCGACTCGGGCAGGAACGTGAGCCGCTCGGCGAGGTCGCCGGGGCGAGCGGCCTGCGCGCAGACGCGGCCGCCGCCGCCGCGTCGGCACTGGCGTTCGGGGTCGGTGCGGCCGCGGTGCGCCGGGGTCTCAGCGGTTTCGAGCCCGCCCTTCACCGAGGGCAGGTCGCGGCGGTCGTCGGTGGCGTTCGGTTCATCGATGACTCGAAGGCCACGAACGTCCATGCTGCGCTGGCTGCGATCGGTGGCGTCGACGACGCGGTCCTCATCGCAGGCGGACGGGCCAAGGGGGTGGACCTGTCGCCACTCACGACCGGGGCAGCGCACCTGCGCGCGGTGATCGCGATCGGTGAGGCGGCCCCGGCGCTGGCGGAGGTCTTCTCGGGCCTTCGCCCGGTGCGGCGAGCCGAATCGATCGAGGACGCGGTGCGCCTTGCGTTCGACCTGGCGGGGCCCGAGGGCACCGTGCTGCTGGCGCCCGCGTGTGCCAGCTGGGATCAGTTCCGCGATTACGCGGAGCGCGGCGACCGCTTCGCCGCGGCCGCCCGCAGCCTGGGGCAGGAGGTCAGCGCCGGTGGCAGGTGAACGCGCCCATCTGCGAGTGGTCCGCACCTCGACCCGGCGGGCCGATGCCATGCATGCGGCTCGCGTCAACGCGTTGCTCTTGCTCGTTCCGACCGGGGTGCTGACGGTGCTGGGGCTGGCGATGATCATGTCGGCCGGCTCCGTGTCGGCGACCCAGGGCTACGACGGCAACCCGTTCTGGTACTTCCAGCGACAGGGCATCTATGCGATCGGCGGCGTCGTCGCGCTGTTGGTGGCGGTGCGCCTTCCACACACGGCCTGGAAGAAGCTCGCGGTGCCCATGCTCGTCGTGCTGCTGCCGCTGATGTTGGTCGCCCTGCACCCGTCGGCCGGCTCGTCGCTGTACGGGGCGTCCCGTTGGATCGACCTCGGACCCGTGACGCTGCAGCCGTCTGAGTTCCTGAAGCTGGCGATGATCGCGTTCGCCGCGACCGTCATCACCAAGAAGTGGAACCGGCTCGACGATCCCGTACACCTGTTGATCCCGCTGGCCCCGGTGGTGCTCGGGGTGGCGCTGCTGGTGATCCTGCAGCGCGACCTGGGAACCACCGTGATCATCTGTGGTTCGGTGTTCCTGCTCTTGTTCGCGGCCGGGGTTCGCCTGCGGTACCTCGCGCTCACCGGTACCGTGGCCCTCGCCGGCACCGCGTTCCTGATCTTCGGGGAGGCTTATCGGCGCACGAGGTTCGTGGACTCGTTCCTGAACCCGTGGAACGATCCCGACGGGGCCGGGTTCCAGCTGATCCAGGGCATGATCGCGTTCGGCTCCGGCGGGTGGACCGGCGTGGGTCTCGGCGCCAGCCGGCAGAAATGGGACTACCTTCCCAACGCCCACTCCGACTTCATCTTCGCGATCATCGGCGAGGAGCTCGGACTCCTCGGCGCGCTGTTCGTGCTGACGATGTTCGCGGTGTTGCTGTTCGCCGGGGTCCGGATCGCGGTCGCGGCACCCGATACGTTCGGACGCTTGATGGCCGCAGGCATCACCGGATGGATCGGTCTGCAGACGATCATCAATCTCGGGGCCGTCACCGGACTGATGCCGATCACCGGCGTGCCGCTGCCCTTGCTCTCGTTCGGGGGAACCGCCCTCGTGGTGACCCTCGCGGGGATCGGGGTGCTGGCGAGCATCTCGAGGGCGAGCGCGCAGGCGGCCGTCCGTTCGTCGAGGCGCCGCCGCGCGCCGACGTCGGCACGGGCTGTGAGCCGCCGAGCGACACCCTCCGCCCGCCCGTGGGGGAGGGCTGCGGGCGGGAGGGTCCGGCGATGAGGGTCCTGATGTCCGGGGGCGGAACGGCCGGTCATGTCTTCCCGGCGCTCGCGGTCGCCGAACGACTGCGCGAGGCCGGTCACGACGTGCGTTTCGTGGGGTCGGCGTCCGGGCAGGAAGCCTCGCTCGTCCCCGCCGAGGGGTTCGTGTTCGTGCCGGTGCGGGTTTCCTCTGCGCAGACGCGGTTCTCGATGCACACCGCCAAAGCCGTGTGGATGTCGCTGGCCGCGTCGCGCGCCGTGCGGTCGCTCGTGCGATCGGCCGACGTCGTCGTCGGCATCGGCGGCTATGCGAGCGCGCCCGCGATCCTGGCTGCCCGTCGTTCCAGGACGCCGATCGCCCTCATCGAGCAGAACGCCGTGCCGGGCGTCGTCAACCGTTTCGCCGCCAGGTGGGCCCGGGTCGTGGCCACCACGTTCGAGGCGACCGCCGAACGCCTGCCCCGGTCGACGCGCGTCGTTCGCACCGGCAATCCGATCCGCCGTGAGATCGCGGAGGTCGCAGAGCAGCGTGGCGAACGGCGAACCGACGGCTTGCGGGTATTCGATCTCGAAGAGGGGCGGGTCACCGTGTCGGTGTTCGGCGGCAGCCAGGGCGCCCTCCAGCTCGATCGTACGGTGGCGGCCGCGGTGGCCGATCTCGCCGACAGAGCCGATCTCCAGCTACTCGTGGCGACGGGCCCCGATCACGTCGACGTGCTCGCACCTGCCGTCGAGGTTGCCGGCGAGCTGCTCGTGCGGGTCGAGGCGTTCATCGAGCGGATGGACCTTGCCCTTGCCGTGTCCGATCTGGCGGTGGCCAGGGCGGGGTCCGGCACCGTGTCCGAACTTGCCGCGGTCGGTGTCCCGTCGATCCTCGTGCCGTATCCCCACGCGACCGAGCAGCACCAAACAGCCAACGCCCGGGAGGTCGAGCGAGCCGGGGGTGCCGATGTCGTGCTCGAATCTGCGCTGTCACCCGGCGGATTCGTCGAGCGCATCACGGCGCTGGCGCGTGACGGGGCTCGTCGGTCGGCGATGCGTGACGCGATGCTGTCGTGGTCACGGCCCGAGGCAGACGCGGCGATTGCGGAGCTCGTGGTGGAGGCGGCCGCGTGAGGGCATACGCTCCGCCCGCCGGGAGCATCCCGACCTTGCCCGTCCCCACCCTCGACGAGGTGCGATCCGTCCACATGATCGGCATCGGTGGGGCGGGCATGCGCAACCTTGCTCGCTTGATGCGGGCACGCGGCATCGAGGTTCGAGGTTCGGATATCAAGGCGTCGAAGGGCGTGGCCGAACTCCGAGCCGCCGGAGCCGACGTCTGGATCGGCCATGACCCCGACAGGCTCGGATCGCCCGACGTCGTGATCACGTCGAGCGCGATCCACCGATCCAATCCCGAGCTCAGGGTCGCGCGAGAACGTGGCATCACCGTGTGGGCGCGTCAGCAAGCGCTCGTCGCGCTCGCCGCCGGGAATCGGTCGGTCGCGGTCGCGGGCACGCACGGCAAGACGACCACGACGTCGATGATCGCCATGCTGCTCGAGCGAGCGGGCCTCGACCCCAGTTATCTGATCGGAGGGGATCTCAACGAGAGCGGGAGCGGGGCCAGGAGCGGGCAGGGGGAGCTCTTCGTCTTCGAGGCCGATGAGAGCGACGGCTCCTTCCTGCTTGCCCGTCCCCACGTCGGGGTGGTCACGAACGTCGATGTCGATCACGTGGATTTCTATCCGGGCGGTCGAGAGGAGATCGAGGCAGCGTTCGGCGCGTTCGTCACCCGGTGCCAGCATGTGGTCGCGTGCGGCGACGACCCGGGAGTGCGGTCGGTCTTGGCGGACACCGGGGTAGAGGCTCTTCGCTATGGCACCGGCGATGACAACGATCTGGTCGTGTCGATCGACGAGTTGGGGCCCGACGGTGCCGCGGGCCGGGTGCGCGACGCCGACGGCGCCGAGGCGTCGATCCGACTGCGCATCGACGGAGCGCACAACGTGTTGAATGCCGCAGCGGCGGTCGGCGTCGCGCAACTCGAGGGCGTGTCGCTGCCCGATGCCGCGGCCGCCCTCGGAGCATTTGCCGGCGTCCACCGTCGCTTCGAACGCCGTGGCAGCGCGGGGGGAGCGGAGTTCTACGACGACTATGGTCACACGCCCACGGAGATGGCGGTCACGATCGCGACGGCGCGACGACGCCGGCCCGGGCGGTTGATCGCCTTGGTACAGCCCCACCGCTACTCGCGCGTCCAGGCATTGTGGCGCGAGCTCGGTGCCAGCGTTGCCGAAGCCGACCTCGTGCTCGTCACCGACATCTACGGCGCTGCGCAGGAACCGATCCCCGGCGTGACCGGCAAGCTGGTCGTCGACGGCGTGAGGCTCGCGTCACCCTCGACGAACGTCGTCTACTTGCCCCACCGCACCGAGGTGGTCGACTTCCTCGAACGGGAGGTCCGCGCGGGCGATCTCGTCGTGACGATGGGGTGCGGCGACGTCTGGATGCTGGGCGACGCGGCGATCGAGCGCTTGGGGACTGAGTCGTGAGCGACGTCTCCCGGGCCGAGGCGATCCTGCGTGCCGCGTGTGGCGATCGCGTGCGCACCGCGTTCCCCATGGCGCCGCTGACCACGTTCCGCATCGGGGGGCCCGCCGCTCTGTATCTCGAGCCGGAATCCGACGCAGATCTGGTGGCCGCGGCGCATGCGCTGGCCGCTGGCGACCTGCCGCACGTCGTGATCGGCAAGGGCTCCAACGTCTTGGTCTCCGACCGGGGATTCGATGGCCTCGTCCTGCGCTTGGGCCGTGGATACCGATGGGCCGCCCGTGACGGCGACCGGCTCGCCGCCGGTGGATCGATGCCGTTGCCCGCACTGGCCGGCATCGCGGTGCGGCATGCGCTCGACGGGCTCGCCTTCGGCGTCGCGATCCCGGCCAGCCTCGGGGGCGCGGTGAGGATGAATGCCGGCGCCCACGAAGGGCAGATGGCCGATGTCGTGGTCGACATCGACGTCTTCCTCGTGTCGGAGGCGCGCACCGATCGCGTACCGGCCGCGCGTGCGGGATTCAGCTATCGCCGGTCCGCGCTGCCGCCGGACGCGATCGTCACGGGCGCCTCGGTCGGGCTGCGACCGGGAGATCCGGCGGCGATCCGCGCCGCCATGGACGATGCGAGGGCGTGGAGGCGGCAGACGCAGCCCCTTGCCGAGCCGAACTGCGGAAGCGTCTTCAAGAACCCCGTCGACCATCACGCCGCCCGTCTGGTCGAGGAGTCGGGCTTGAAGGGCGCTCGCGTCGGAGGGGCGCAGGTCTCCAAGAAGCACGCCAACTTCATCGTGGCCGACGTCGGCGCTCGCGCACAGGACGTTCGTGCCTTGATCGACCTGATCCGTCGCGAGGTGGAGTCGCGGTTCGGAGTCGTGCTCGAACCGGAGGTACAGATGATCGGGGAGTTCGACCATGCGACCGGATGACCCGAGCACGGATGCCGTGCGTGCGTTCGAGGCTCCTCCCGTCGTCGTCCCGGACGCGACGCCCTCGACCGGGCCCGTCGGGCATCGCGGCGGCGAGGCACCCGCGCATCCGGTGGTCCAGGTCGACGAGGCACGCCGGCGTCGCCTCCGCCCGTGGGCGATAACCGGCGCAGCCCTCGTGGTGGTCGTGACGGGAAGCGTCGCCGCGAGCTATACGCCGTTGTTCGCGGCTCGCGTGATCGAGGTCGAGGGTGAACGGCGATTGGCACCTCGGCGGGTGATGCGGCTCGCCCACGTCGGGGAGGGAACCAACGTGCTGCATCTCGATACCGGCGCTGCGGAGGCCCGTCTCGAGTCCGATCCCTGGATCCTCGACGCCTCCGTCGAAACGCGCCTGCCCGGCACGATCACGATCTCCGTGCGTGAGCGCAAGGCCGTCATGGTGCTGGTCGAGGGGGGTGGCGAGCGGCGACTCGTTGCCGTCGACGGGACGGATCTCGGCCGAGCGCCACGACGGGTCGCCCTGCCCGAGGTCGCCTCCGCATCGGGCGATCCTCTCGGGCCCGAGGGTGTCGCGAGCGCCGGCGCCGTCCTCCAAGCGATGGCTCCGGTCGTGCGGGCACGGGTGGCCTCCGTCGCTGTTTCGGCCGACGGCAGCATCCAGGTCCTCCTCGACGGACCCGTCGAGGTCACGTACGGGCTCGTGGTCGACGCGATGGCGAAGGGGCAGGCACTGCGCGCGATCCTCGACTACGCCGACGAGCAAGACCGAGCTCTGCTTTCCGTCGACCTCTCCGCGCCTGCCGCGCCCACCGCGAGGTTCGTCGGCTCCGTTCAGCCGATGACGGTGCCCGACCCTTCCGCCGACGCGACGAGCGCTTCTGGCGACGACGCTCCCGCCGGGAGCGGCACACCGTCGCCGTCGCCATCTCCGTGACGTCGACCGAACTGTCATCAGAAGGGGCAATCACGTAGAGGGCGTGACTTGACGGACCTGCGAAGAGTTAGTAGGTTTTCCAACTCTACGTCATGTAGATATAACAATAACCGTTCAGTTGATGGTTATGGTTCAACGTAGAACGTGGCATTCCCCCCTGAGATCGAACCGGTTGATCCGAAGCTTCGGCACGTGGAGGAAGGCAGAGAGATGGACGTTCCCCAGAACTACCTCGCCGTGATCAAGGTGGTCGGTATCGGTGGCGGCGGCGTGAACGCGGTGAACCGCATGATCGAGGCAGGCTTGCGGGGCGTCGAGTTCATCGCCGTCAACACCGATGCGCAGACGCTGCTCATGTCCGACGCGGAGGTGAAGCTCGACATCGGACGCGAGACGACGCGCGGTCTGGGGGCTGGCTCCGATCCCGAGGTCGGCAAGGGGGCCTCGACCGAGCACTCCGACGAGATCGAAGAGATCCTGAAGGGCGCCGACATGGTGTTCATCACCGCCGGCGAGGGAGGCGGCACCGGCACCGGCGGGGCCCCGGTCGTGGCGGAGATCGCGCGAGGCCTCGGAGCGCTCACGATCGGCGTGGTGACTCGACCGTTCGGATTCGAGGGACGCAAGCGCGCGACCCAGGCCGACGTCGGGATCACCGAACTCAAGAAGGCCGTCGATACGTTGATCGTCGTCCCCAACGACCGGCTCCTCCAGGTCGCCGACCCCACGATGCCGATGGTCGAGGCCTTCCGCATGGCCGATCAGGTGTTGTTCCAGGGAGTCGACGGCATCACCTCGCTGATCACGACCCCGGGTCTGATCAACCTCGACTTCGCGGACGTGAAGTCGGTGATGTCGGGCGCGGGATCGGCCTTGATGGGGATCGGTCTCGGCACCGGTGCAGACCGTGCTACCGAGGCGGCCAAGGCCGCGATCAGTTCCCCCCTGCTCGAGAGCTCCATCGACGGAGCCAAGGGCGTGTTGCTTTCGATCGCCGGACCCACCGATCTGACCCTGCACGAGGTCAATCAGGCCGCCGACGCGATCACCAAGGTCGCACACCCCGACGCGAACATCATCTTCGGCGCGGTGGTCGACGACGCGCTCGGTGAGGAGGTTCGCGTCACGGTGGTGGCCGCCGGCTTCGACAAGGTCGCGCCCACTGCCGCCGGCGGGAACCAGTTCGAGTCCCGGTTGTCGCGCTTGCTCGAGGAACCCGAGCGCGTCGCAGGCGAGCCTGCCCGCGAGCCGCTTCCTTCGATCCTGTCCGACGACGTCGATGACGAGGGTGGCGTCTTCACGACGGGGGAGCAGGAACCGCAGCCTTCCGTGTCGTTCGATGCCGAGGAGGATCTCGATATCCCCGACTTCCTGAAGAGCTGACCGACCAGGCATCCCCGCTTCGAATGCCCGCAGGGCACGGGGGCGGGGAGGTTCCGACGCGAGGAGGCGCCCTTCCCCCGCCTCTTGGCCGAGAGACCTCCCCGCCCCGTGCGCGTTGCGGCCGAGCACCGGCGTCGATCGCGATGCCGACGCGCTCGCTCGCTGCCATGGCACGATGCGCTGCATGCACGGAACCCGCGACGAGATCCTGAGGAACCTGACGATGATCCGGGAGCGGATCGCCGGTGCATGCGATCGCACCGGTCGAGACCCCTCCGAGGTGACGCTCGTGGCAGCCGCCAAGACCCGGCCGGCGGAGCAGATCCGGTGGGTGGTGGAGGCGGGCACGACCGCGATCGGACAGAACTACGTGCGCGAGCTTCGCGACGTGCGCGATGCGGTGCCCGGCGCTCGATGGCATTACATCGGAACCCTGCAGACGAACTCGGCACATCATGTGGCGGCGCTCGCCGACGTGGTCGAAACGCTGTCGGGCGATCGAGCGATCGAGCGGCTCGCTCGTCGCGCGGCCGAGGCCGGACGCACGCTCGATGCCCTGATCGAGGTCGACTTCACGGGCGAGCGTGCAGGCGTGTCGGCCGATGAGGTCCTCGGGTTGACCGACCGTGTCGCGGGCATGCGAGGGCTGCGGCTCCGGGGTCTCATGACCCTGCCGCCACTCACACAGACGGCGTCCGAGGCCCGGCCGTGGTTCCGGCGCCTTCGCGAACTGCGCGATCTGGTCCGCGAGAACCACTCCGACGTGGTGGACTTGAGCATGGGGATGTCGTTGGATTACGAGGCTGCAGTAGAGGAAGGCGCTACGATGGTACGCATCGGAACCGCCCTGTTCGGCCCCAGGTCACCGACCGGGGGACCGATCGGAGCGACCTGAGACGGCCAGCGAGACGAGAGCGGAGCGATCGGGTCGCAGGCCAGGCGGGACACGAGAGGAACGGAGATGGCCGGCGTGTGGAAGAAGACCCTGAACTACCTGGGGCTGGTCGAGGAAGACGAAGACTTCGTCGACGACATGCCCGAAGCTGACACGGCGCCGGTGCGCCGTATGCGCCCGCAGGCCGTGCGCGAGGTTCCCGCCGAGGCTGAAGGGGTCGTTCGCACGATCGCATCGCCGCGGCCCATGTCCGCAGGCATGGGATCGATCCACAAGTCCGAACCGAAACGGTTCAACGAGGCCCGTGAGGTCGCCGATCGGTTCAAGGACGGCACGGCCGTGATCATGAACCTGCAAGCCACCGAGGACCCGATCGCTCGTCGGCTCGTGGACTTCGCGAGCGGGCTGGTCTACGGCCTCGACGGCAAGATCGAACTGGTGGCCAACCGCGTCTACCTGCTCAGCCCCTCCGACGTCGAGGTGTCAGCGGAGGAACGTGAGCGCCTCGCCGGGACGGGGTTCTACAACCAGTTCTGATCGACAGCGACGACGTGCGGCCCGGCCATCTCGCGGACCTGCTGCTAGCCTCTGCACCCGATGATCCGGCTCGTGTGCGTCGCGCTCACGTTCGTCTGGGTGATCCTCCTCGTGCGGGTCATCCTGAGCTGGGTTCAGCTCGCGGGGTGGCGTCCTCCGGCCGCCGGTCCGCTACGCTCTGCGTACGACCTGTTGTACGACGTGACGGAACCACCGCTGCGCGCATTGCGGCGCATCGTCCCCCCGGCAGGTATGTTCGACCTCTCGGTCGTGGTGGCGTTCATCATCATCTTCGTGCTCCAGACCGCGTTGTGCCGTTGACCAGGAGGGGCCCATGGGCAAGAAGGACACCAGTAGGAGCGAGGCGGACGCGACGGCGGCGAACCTGACGCCGATCGACGTCCAACAGAAGGAGTTCCGCGTCTCGCGCTTCGGGGGCTACAAGATGCGCGATGTCGATGAGTTCCTCGACCAGATCACCGATTCCTTCTCTGCCCTCACGGCCGAGAACGAGCGGCTCCGGGCGGGCGGTGCTGCGCCCGTTGTCGGCGCGCCCGATCTCGATGACGTCTCACGACAGGCGGACGAGATCATCGCCCGAGCTCGCGCCGAGGCCGCCCGCATCACCGGGGAAGCCCGCGCCGCTGCGGGATCGGCCGCGGTGGCCGGTGGTTCGGCCGCGAGCGGTCCACAGGAGCGTGCGGCGGTGAACGCGTTCATCACGCGTGAGCGCGAATTCCTGCAATCGCTGGCCGGGCTCGTGCAAGAACACGCCGAGACGGTCAAGGGCATGGCCAAGGCCTCGCGGCCCGCGCAGCAGCCGGCGAGTTCCGCGAGCGCGACGAACGCTCCATCGGACAAAGCCAGCGCGGCCCCGAAGGCAGCGGAACCCGCGCCGATCCAGCGCGCCGTCCCCGCGGCCGCGCCGGCCTCGGCGACCGACACGGCGCCGCCGACCCCCGAGCCGACCCGAGTGCCCGACACCGAGACCACCGTGCGCATCGAGGAGCCCGCGGCGGCATCCGCGCCCGCGGGACGGGGCGACGCCGACCCCGAGGGCGACCGCTCGCTGCGGGAGCTCTTCTGGGGCGAGGACTGACCACCGTCGCTCGACGCAGGTACGGACGAGACGTCGCCCTGCGCTACCTGGCCGCGCTCGTGTTGGGCGCCGTGTGCCTCGTCAGCCTTGTCGTCGGCATCGCGATCGAACGCGGGGCCACCCTGGTCGGCGTCGCCATCGTGGCAGCGATTTTTTCACTCGTCGCGCTGGGCGACGGCTCGCTCAGGCGTCTGCGGGCGAGGCGTAGTCCGCGCGTCGCACACTGATCCGCACCAGCTCGTCGTCGATCGTGGCCTCGACCGCCGGGCCCTCGACCTCGCCGTGGATCACGTCGACGGCCAGCGTCTCGTTCGCGACCGTCTCCCGGTGTCGCGCGAATGCGTCGCTCACCGATGGGCCGGCCTCGACACCCAGTTGGATCCGGTCGGCCACCTCGAGTCCGGCCGCCTTCCGCGCATCTTGGATCGCGCGGATCAACTCCCTCGCCACACCCTCCGTCCTGAGATCGTCGGTCAGATGCAGATCGAGGGCGAGCGTGATCCCGGCGTCGCTCGCGACACCCCAGCCCTCGCGCACGTCGTGGGACAGGTCGACGTCGTCGGGCCCGAGGGAGACCTCTCCACCGGAGCTCGGCACGGAGATCGATTCCCCGGCGGCCAGCGCACCCGCGAGGTCTCCTTCGTCGGCTGCGAGCGCGGCGGCCACCTCCTGTACACGCGCGCCGAGCCTCGGACCGAGCGCTTTGAAATTGGGCTTGGCATGCCAGCGTCCGAACGACGCTGCCGACTCGGCGAAGACCACCCGGCGAACGTTCAGCTCGTCGGCCACGACATCGAGCAGCGGCCCGAGTCCCTCGTGGCTGCCGGGCAGGTGGACGACGGCTTCGGCCAATGGCTGACGGACCCGGGTCTTCGTCTCTGTTCGCACGGTCCTGCCGAGGCCCACGATCGACCGAGCGGCTCGCATCGCGGCGTCCAGATCGCCGTCGATCGCGAACTCGTCGCCGGACGGATAGTCGGCGAGGTGCACCGACTCGGGGTGTCCGTCGCGGCCGGCTGCGAGGTTCCGCCAGATCGTGTCAGCGATGAACGGAGTGAAGGGCGCGAGCAACGCCGACAGGGTCACGAGGCACTCGTAGAGGGTGTGGAACGCCGCCGCCGCGTCGCGCTCTGCCTCGCCCCCCGGATTCCAGAACCGGCGGCGTGATCGACGCACGTACCAGTTCGAGAGGTCGTCGACGAAGCGCTCGATGCGCCGACCCGCGCCGGTGGCATCGTAGGCGTCGAGGCCGTCGCGGGCCTCGCGGGCCGTGCCGGCGAGCTGGGACAGCACCCATCGGTCGAGCACCGGCCGCTCGACGACCGGTGGCGCCGGCGAGGATGGGTCGAATCCGTCGGCCTCCGCATAGGTCACGAAGAACGCGTGCACATGGCGAACCGTCAGCAGGAACCGGCGCACGACGTCGTCGAGCACCTCGTGGCCGATGCGGCGGGAGGCCCACGGCGAGCCGTTGGTGATCATGAACCAACGCAGGGCGTCGGCGCCCTGGCGGTCCAGCGCCTCCCATGGGTCGAAGATGTTGCCGAGGGACTTCGACATCTTGCGGCCGTCGGCCGCGATGATATGGCCGAGGCATACCACGTTGCGGTACGCCGTCGAGTCGAAATGCAGCACGCCTTCGGCCATCAGCGTGTAGAACCATCCGCGGGTCTGATCGATGGCCTCGGAGATGAAGTCGGCGGGGAAGTGCCGCTCGAATTCGTCGATGCCGCGTCCGAGATCGGGGTGGTACCCCCACTGCGCGAACGGCATCGCGCCGGAGTCGTACCAGGCGTCGATCACCTCCGGGACCCGCCTCGACTCGTCGCTGCACTCCGGGCACGGGAACGTCACCTCGTCGATCGCCGGTCGATGTGGGTCGACATCGCTCACGTCGCGCCCGGCAAGCTCGCCGAGCTCCGTGAGCGACCCGATGGCGCGCAGATGTCCACGGTCACAGCGCCAGATCGGCAGCGGTGTTCCCCAGTAGCGCTCGCGCGACAGCGCCCAGTCGACGTTGTTCTCGAGCCAGTTCCCGTAGCGGCCGCGCTTGATGTGCTCGGGGTACCAGTGAACGTCGTCGTTGACGGCGAGCAACCGGTCCTTGACCTGCGTCGTGCGCACGTACCACGAGGTTCGCGCGTAGTAGAGCAGCGGGGTCTTGCACCGCCAGCAGAACGGGTAGGAGTGCTCGTAGGTCCCCGAGCGCAGCAGCACGCCGCGTTCGCGAAGGTCCTCCACGATCTTGGGGTCGGCATCCTTCACGAACAGTCCGCGCACGAACGCCGGAGCGAGCTCCGTGAACCGGCCGTCGTCACCGACAGGCTTGTGCACCGACCAGTTCTGCGCTCGACCGACCGCGAGATCCTCGGCCCCGAACGCGGGTGCCAGATGCACGATGCCGGTGCCGTCGTCCATCGTGACGAACCCGCCCGCGACCACCGAATGAGCTCCTTCGACGTTGGCGTACGGCGGCTCGTAACGCGCGCCGACCAGCGCCGTCCCGGCGAAGCGCCGCACGTCGGTGCCGCCGTCACCCAACACGGCCTCGCGCAGGGGCGCAGCGACGATCAGGCGTTCGCCGTCGAGCGAGACCTCCACGTAGTCCGCATCGGGATCGACCGCGACCCCTGTGTTCGACGGCAGGGTCCACGGCGTGGTGGTCCACACGACCATCGAGGTCCCCACGAGATCGGCCTGGGGCGCGCTCACGATCGGGAACCGAAGGAACACGCTCGGGTCCTCGACCGTCCGGTATCCCTGGGCCACCTCTGCATCGGATAGCGCCGTTCCACATCGCGGGCAGTACGCCGTGACCTTGTCGGCCTCCTGGAGGAGGCCAGCGACGAACAACGACTTCAGGGACCACCAGACCGACTCCACGTAGCCGGGTGCCATCGTCCAATACGCCTCGTCGAGGTCGACCCAGTAGCCGATGCGTTCGGTGAGCCGCTCGAAATCGCCGACGTAGCGCCTCACCGACTCGCGACATCGAGCGTTGAACGCCGCGATGCCGAAGGCTTCGATGTCACGTTTGCCCGTGGTGCCGATCTCCTTCTCGACCTCGAGCTCGACCGGCAGCCCGTGACAGTCCCAGCCGCCTTTGCGCGGAACGAAGTGGCCGGTCATCGTCTTGAATCGCGGATACACGTCCTTGAACGTGCGCGGTTCGACATGGTGCACGCCGGGCTTGCCGTTGGCCGTGGGCGGGCCCTCGTAGAACATCCACAAGGGAGCACCCTCGCGCTGAGCGAGCGAGGCGCGGAAGATGTCGCGCTCGTTCCAGAACGCGAGGATCTCGCGCTCGAGATCGGGGAAGCTCGCCTTCGTATCCACCGCCTCGAACCTCATGCCCATGCCCCCTTCGTGCAACGGCCCGTCTTCTCCGCCGCGTCGCAGAGCGTCCCGGCTCGGAGGCATCGCCCGCGCACGAGAAACGCCTCGCCCCACGGTGCCGGGACGAGGCGTCGATCCTGCCCCGCGGTACCACCCCGCGTTGCCGCGCCCTCGCGGGCGTCGGCCGCTCGCGACCTCGTCTGAGGCCTCCCGCTGTGACGGGCGGGACCCGCCTGTGTCTCCCATCGGCCATCGGCCGAGATCGGACAGGGGCTCAGAGATGATGTCCGCGCGGGGCTCGGGCCGGGCTCTCACCACCCCCGGCTCGCTCGTGCCTCACGGGTCCGCGCGGCGCGTTCCCGTCGCTGCCTGTGAAGCGCATGGTACACGCCGGGGCCAGCGGGGGCGAGCATACCGTCTTGATGCCCCCTGAGCTGCAGAAACGCGTTCGGCGGAGGTCCATCTGCTACCCTTCGCCGACCATGGCCCAGACCAAGCTGACCGCGAAAGAGATCCGTGAACTGAAGGGTCGCCTCGAAGCGGAACGGGTGGAGCTCGCCGAGCAACTCACGACGATCGAGGAGGAGGCCTTCGCCGTCACCCAGTCGGAGCTGTCGGGCGACGTCGGCCTCGACGACGAATCTGCCGATGCCGGCACCGCCACCTTCGAGCGCGAGAAGGACCTTTCCATCGAGAACAACGTTCGCGACCTCCTGTCCAAGATCGATCGGGCGCTCACGCGGATCGATGACGGCGGCTACGGAGCGTGCGACCGGTGCGGAAAACCGATCGAGAAGGCGCGCATCAAGGCGCTGCCCTACGTCGACCTCTGTATCAAGGACGCGCAGGCGCAGTCGCGCCGATAGCGGTCGTGGACCGCGCACGCAGCCGCGGAGCCGCCTGGTTGTTCGCCGCGGCCGGCCTCGTCTTCCTTCTCGACCGCCTCACCAAGGTGTGGGCGGAGCAGCGCCTGCCGGGTGACCCCATCGACGTCATCTCCGGGGTGCTGACCTTCCGCTTCGCGACCAATCCCGGCGGAGCGTTCAGCCTGGGACAGAACGCTCCCTGGTTCTTCGCGATCGCCAGCGTGATCGTCTCGCTGTTGATCGTTGTGACCGCCTTCCGGCACACGAATCAACTGACGGCGGTCGCCCTCGGACTCGTGCTCGGGGGCGCGGTGGGCAACCTCACGGATCGGTTCGCGAGGGGCGAGGGCTTCTCGGGCCACGTCGTGGACTTCATCGACCTACAGATCTGGCCGGTGTTCAACGTCGCCGACAGCGCGATCGTGGTCGGTGCCCTGATGCTCGTGGTGTCCTCGTTCACCGGTGACCGGCCGACGTCCGCCGATCCCGGCGACGGTGGCACGTCTCGGGAGCCCGCAGACGCGCCCGCCGCCGATGAGCACTGAGACGTTCGTCGCCGAGGCCGGACGGCTCGACGCCGTGATCGCACGGCTCGCGGGGGTTTCCCGAGCCGACGCACAGCGAGCGATCGCCGACGGCGCGGTCCTCGTCGACGGACGGGCTCGTGCGAAGTCTCACACGCTGCGAGGCGGCGAACGGATCCAGATCGACCTCCGGGCGCAGGAAGCTCTCGCAGCCGAGGGTCCCGCGGTGCCGGTGCGATTCGAGGACGAGCACCTCGTGGTGATCGCCAAGCCGGCGGGGCTCATCACCCACCCGACCGCCCAGCGGCGCACCGGCACCCTCGTCAACCGCCTCCTCGGCATGGGGATCCCCCTCTCGAGCGCGGGCGGCGAACTACGCCCGGGCATCGTGCATCGGTTGGACGCAGGAACCTCCGGGCTGATGCTCGTCGCGAAGACCGACGAGACCCACCAGGCGCTCGCCGACATGATGCGCGCCCATTCGGTGGAGCGACGCTACCTGGTCCTTGTCCGAGGCCAGGTGGAACACGACACGTTCGTGGTCGACGCACCCCTCGGTCGACGGGCGGAGCGGATCGTGGTCGATCGAAGCGAGGGCCGTGCGGCCGACACGGGATTCCACGTTCGGGAGCGCCTGGCCAGAGGCACCTTGCTGGTCGCGGTGCCGGGCACCGGCCGAACCCACCAGATCCGCGTGCACCTTCAGGCGATCGACCATCCGGTCCTCGGCGACCGTGCCTACGGGGGAGGAGGACACGACGCCACCGCGCTCGAACTCAGCCGGCCGTTCCTGCATTCGTGGCGCATCGGGTTCGATCATCCATTCACCGCGCAGCGGGTCGAGATCGAGGAGCCGCTCCCGAGCGACCTCGCCTCGGCGCTCGATCGTGCCCGCCGAACCGTCGATTGACCTGGTGCCTTGACGGCCCCATGGGCCGGGCGTAGGTTGGTCATCCCTCGAATCACACCGATGTAGTTCTCCACACCGCGTCGGCGCACTGTGGATATCCTCCCCGCCGGGAACCGCGGTCAGGAGCGCCGGGAGATCGGGCAGGCGAGTGAAGGAGACCGGGCACTGCATATGAGCGAGCGCAACGACGGTTTCGTCCACCTCCACGCCCACTCGGAGTACTCGCTGCTCGACGGGGCCGCCCGTATCGATCCGCCTTCCTCGAACCCGGGCGCTCCCACGATCTTCACGGAGGCGCAACGGCTCGGCATGGGGGCCATCGCGGTCACCGACCACGGATCGATGTTCGGCGCGTTGAGGTTCTTCGAAGCCGCCAGAGCGTCTGGGGTGAAGCCGATCATCGGGGTCGAGGCCTACGTCGCCCCCGGCTCTCGCTTCGACCGCGATCCGGGGGAGCGCGAGGAGAAGTACTACCACCTCACCTTGCTCGCCCGAAACGAGACCGGGTACCGGAACCTGCTGAAGCTCGTGTCGGCCGCGTACCTCGAGGGCTTCTATCACCGTCCGCGCATGGACAAGAGACTCTTGGCCGAACACGCCGACGGCATCACCTGCCTGGCCGGCTGCCTGTCGAGTGAAGTCTCGGTGCAGCTGGTGAACGGCCAGGCCGAGCGCGCGGCCCAGACCGCGGCCGAGTATCGCGACATCTTCGGTGCCGACCACTACTACATCGAGGTCATGGACCACGGCATCGCCGACCAGCGGAAGATCTTGCGCCAGCAGTTCGATCTCGGTCGAGCCCTCGGCATCCCGGTCGTCGCCACGAACGATCTCCACTACACGTTGAAGGAGGACGCCAAGCCTCATGACGTGCTGCTGTGCATCCAGCAGCAGAAGGTGCAGACCGATCTGAAGCGGCTGAAGTTCGACTCCGACGAGTTCTACTTGAAGAGCGCCGCGGAGATGCGGGCCGTCTTCGCAGAGGCCCCCGAGGCGTGCGACAACACCCTCGACATCGCCGAAAGCGTCGAGCTCGATCTCGTCTACGGCGACCGAGCGCCCGCCGACCAGCGCTACCACCTGCCTCGGTTCGAGACGCCCGGCGACCTCGATCGAGACATCTACCTCCGCCGGCTCGTCGATGAAGGGGCGGTCGCGCGATACGGCGACATCACGCCCGAGATCCGCGAGCGCGTCGATCACGAGCTCGACGTGATCACGAGCATGGGGTTCGGCGGCTACTTCTTGATCGTATGGGACCTGATCCGGTACGCACGGGAACAGGGCATCAGGGTCGGCCCCGGCAGGGGTTCGGCGGCCGGGTCGGTGGTCAGCTACGCATTGCGCATCACCGACCTCGATCCGCTGCGGTACGGGCTGTTGTTCGAGCGCTTCCTCAATCCCGACCGCATCCAGATGCCCGATATCGACATGGACTTCGACGAGCGCCGGCGCGACGAAGTGATCCGATATGCGACCGAGAAGTACGGAGCCGATCACGTCGCGCAGATCGTGACGTTCCAGACGATCAAGGGGAAGCAGGGCATCCGCGACGCTGCCAGGGTGCTCGGGTTCCCGCCGGTTGTCGGCGACCGCCTCTGCAAGATGTATCCCCCGGCGGTCATGGGCCGCGACTACCCGATCGAGGATGCGTTGAAGCTCTCGCCCGATCTGGCCAACGCGTATGAGCGCGAGCCGGAGGCCAAGGAGATCGTCGAGACGGCGCGAGCGCTCGAGGGGCTGCGACGGGAAGACTCCGTGCACGCCGCCGGCGTGGTCATCGGCGACGCACCCCTCGTGAACTACCTGCCGCTCAAGCTGTCGAAGGACTCGCGCGACGATTCCAAGAAGGTCGTCACGCAGTTCGACATGAACGGCGTCGAGGCGCTCGGTCTGCTGAAGATGGACTTCCTCGGCCTGCGGAACCTCTCGGTGATAGAGGACACACTGCGCCACCTGAGGGCTCGCGGGGTCGACCTCGACATCGACCACGTGCCGCTCGACGACGAGGCCACCTACCGCATGCTGCAACGCGCCGAGACGACCGGCGTCTTCCAGATGGAATCGGCCGGCATGCGCCAGCTGATCAAGGTGCTGAAGCCCGACCGCTTCGAGGACCTTATGGCGCTCGTGGCCCTCTACCGCCCCGGGCCGTTGAACAACGGTCTGCACACGGAGTACGCCGAGCGCAAGCATGGCCGGCGCCAGGTGAGCTACCCGCACGACGATCTCGAGCCGATCCTGCGCGACACATATGGCGTGATGATCTACCAGGAACAAGTGATGCAGGTCGCCGTGGCGCTCGCGGGGTTCTCGATGGGTCAGGCCGACACCCTCAGAAAGGCCATGGGCAAGAAGAAGCTCGAGGTGCTCATGCCGTTCAAGGAGCAGTTCATCGCGGGGGCCGTCGACAAAGGATATGAGCAGAAGCTCGCGGCCGAACTGTTCGAGATGATCGTGCCGTTCGCCGACTATGGGTTCAACGCGTCGCACGCGTGCGCATACGGGTACGTCGCCTATCAGACCGCCTACCTGATGGCGCATCATCCGGTGGAGTACATGGCGGCGATCCTCACGTCGGTCAAGGACGACAAAGACCGCAAGCCTTACTACCTGTATGCGTGCCGGAGCATGGACATCGAGGTGCTGCCACCCGATGTGAACGAGTCCGAGACCGACTTCGCACCCGCGCCGGTCGACGCGCCCTCGATCCGCTACGGGCTGTCGGCCGTGCGGAACGTCGGCGAGGGGGCGGTGACGAAGATCATCGAGACCCGCCGAGCCGAGGGAGCCTTCACCTCGTTCTCCGATTTCTGTCGGAGGGTCGACCCGAGTGTGCTCACGAAGCGGGTCTTCGAGTCGCTCGCGCAGGCC
>JAOUEA010000343.1 GCA_029858935.1 Actinomycetota bacterium | reverse complement strand
TGCCACGCGTCGCGCGTCTTTGGGGCTCATGGGCGAACACGCTACCGCATGGCCCGGGGCCGCAGGCGGGCGGTCTCAGTCCTCGATCGGTTCGGACTCGATGCCGTGACGAAGGATCTCCACGAATTCCTTGATGCGCATCTCGCGACGCTCGGGCCGGCGATGGATCAGGCCCGGGTCCAGGTCGGCCGAGACCAGCGCGTCCTGGAACCGTTCCGCGACCCAATCCAGCATCGACGCCAGCATCTCCGCGTCGACGTCGTCGCGGACCTCGCCGTTGCGCACGCCGAACTCCACGAACTCCAGCGTGCCGTAGGGGTCCTCGCTCCGCATGAACCGATCGATTGGGCGCCGGACCCCCATGCCGGCGTCGTAGCGCCCGATCACGGCGATGCGATTGGGCACGGGATCGCGGTTCACGAAGTCCTCGGTGTGCTCGAGCCACCAGTCGAGCGTGGCCCAGAATCCTTCGGCCATGACCTCGGCCGGAGCGTCGAGCCAGGCTGGCAATTGCGCGACGGCGCGCTGGTATGCGGCGAGGAAGAGCCCCTCCTTCGAGCCGAAGTCCAGGAAGACCGTGCCTTTGGCCACTCCGACATCGGTGGCGATGTCCTCGACGCGGCCACCTCGATACCCGTGCTCGGCGAAATGCTTCATCGCCGCGTCGACGATCCGGTCGCGACGCTCGGCGGCATCGCCCCGCTTGGACGCCCGGCCCTCGCTCACGCTCGACATCATGCCCGACGAGTGCGGCGTCGTCCCGTCGTGCGGCGACGAGGTTGGACGTTATCGACGGTCGATGATGCCGTTGAGCGAGCGGGTGCCTGAATAGAGCCGACGAGAGTAGAGCCGACGAGCCTCGCCAAGAAAGAAAGAGCCCGAGAGACCTTCCGGCTCGCCGAGAACCGAAGCTCCCAGCCACCGTCAGCCTCTCGGGCTCTGGTGCTCCAAGCAACCTCCGCGCCCGTCGCGGTGGTGACCAGTCGCGCCCGGCGGGTTCGGCTCGCCTTGCGGCGCTCCGATCGCCTTGCCACTCGCCGGCTCGCCTTGCGGCGCTCCGCCTGCAGCGGGCTCCCCTGCGGCCCACCCGAGGGTGTGCCACCGGGGGCCGGACCCTGCTTCGACCTTGCGGCGTCTGCCTGGCCCGGAAGGCTCCGCTCCCGGCCTTGCGGCCTTCTTCGGTGCCCCGGAGTTCCGCGTCTGGCCTTGCGGCCTTCGTCGGTTCTCCCGGCTCCTTCGTCACCTTTCGGTGCTTCCGGCGCCTCGTCCGGTCTCCTCGCGTCGGTGCTTCGACTGCTTGGAGCGAGCCGAACTCTACGGGCGGCAGGCGGGAGTGGTCAACTCTGCGTTTCCCCAGGTCAGAGTATGAACGTGCAGGTCGCAGGCCTGCGAAGAAGAGTGACAAATCCCGTCGCAGCGTGACGAGCGTCACGGCCGTCCATAGTTGCCCAGCTCACGAGGAAGGCAGCGAAGGCGCAGAGGCGAGCACCTCGTCATAGACCGACACCATCTGGTCGGTCGTGGCATCCCACGTGAAGCGCAATGCCTGACTGGCCGCTTCCTCGCCGAAGGCCGATTGCAGCCGTGGGTCGCGCAGGATCTGCAGCAGCCGATCTGCGTGGTCGCCGGGGTCGTGGCCCTCCACGAGGTACCCGCTTCGCTCATGCTCGACGACATAGGGCAACCCTCCGACGTCGGCGGCGACCACCGGTGTGCCACAGGCCTGCGCTTCCAGCGCCACCAGCCCGAAGGATTCCGATCGTGATGGCACGAGTACGACATCCGCCGCTGCGTAGAAGTCCACCAGCTTCGACTGAGGCTGGGGCGGGAACAACATCACGCGCTCGCTCACTCCGAGCGCGGATGCCAGCTCGAGAAGCCGCGGAACCTCGGCTCCCTTCTCAGGTCCGCTGGGACCACCCACGATCGCCAGCACGAGGTCCCCTGCGCTCTCGGGATCGCGAGCCACGGCCTCGGCGAGGGTCCGCACTGCCAGGTCCGGACCCTTGTGCGGTTGCAGCCTGCCGACGTAGAGCGCGAGCCGGAGGCCCGACAGGTGCAGCCGCTCACGCGCCGCACCCCGGTCGGTCGGCACGAACAAC
>JAOUEA010000344.1 GCA_029858935.1 Actinomycetota bacterium | reverse complement strand
GACTACTTCGTCAAAGGTCATCTTCGCCTCCTGGTCAGGGTCTCCGTCAATGTACGAAGCCCGCTGGGGCGCCGCCAGCGACGCGCCGCCGTCAGCTTCCCTCGCGCAAGACCCGCTCCAGAAACCGCCCGGTCTCACTGGCCTTGACCGCGGCCACCGCCTCCGGCGTCCCCGAGGCCACCAGCTGTCCGCCCCGGTCCCCGCCCTCGGGCCCGAGATCCAGCACCCAGTCGGCGGTCTTCAGCACGTCGAGGTTGTGCTCGATGACCACCACGCTGTTTCCCTTGTCCACGAGGCGGTGCAAGACCTCGAGCAGGAGGCGCACGTCCTCGAAGTGGAGCCCGGTGGTCGGCTCATCGAGGATATAGAGGGTGCGGCCGGTGTCCCGCTTGGCCAGTTCGGTCGCGAGCTTGACCCGCTGCGCCTCGCCACCCGACAGCGTCGTGGCCGCCTGCCCGAGATGGATGTACCCGAGCCCGACGTCGTTCAGAAGTTCGAGCTTGTCGGCAATCCGCCGCTGACTCTCGAAGAAGTCGAGCCCCTCGGCCACCGTCAGATCGAGCACATCGGCGATGCTGCGCCCACGGTAGCGGACTTCGAGCGTCTCCCGATTGTACCGCCTCCCCTTGCACACCTCGCAGGGCACGTACACGTCGGGAAGGAAATGCATCTCGATCTTGACCAGCCCGTCGCCCTGGCACGATTCGCAGCGGCCACCCTTCACGTTGAACGAAAACCGTCCAGGCCCGTAGCCGCGGATTTTCGCCTCGGGAAGCTGCGTGAAGAGCTCGCGAATCGGCGTGAAGAGCCCGGTATAGGTCGCGGGATTCGATCGCGGCGTACGTCCGATGGGACTCTGGTCGATTTCGATGACTTTGTCGATCTGGTCGAATCCCTCGATCCGGTCGTGCTCACCGGGCACTACCCGCGCCCGGTAGAAGTGTCGAGCCATTGCCCGGTAGAGGATATCGGTGACGAGGCTCGACTTGCCCGACCCGGACACGCCCGTCACGGCCACGAACAGGCCCAGGGGAATATCAACCGTCAGGTCGCGGAGGTTGTTGGCGCGCGCACCGATGATCCGCAAGCGCTTCCCCGGGGCGGCCTCCCGGCGCACGGCCGGGACCGGAATCCGGAGCTCATGACGGAGATACCGCGCGGTCAGTGAGGTGGGATGCGCCAGGACTTCCTCGACGGTCCCCTCGGCCATGACCTCGCCCCCGAAGCGTCCGGCGCGGGGGCCGAGGTCGATGACATGATCGGCGGCACGAATCGTCTCCTCATCGTGCTCGACCACGATGACGGTGTTCCCGAGGTCCCGCAGCCCACGAAGCGTCCCCAGCAGGCGCTCGTTGTCCCGCTGGTGGAGCCCGATGCTCGGCTCGTCGAGGATGTAGAGAACGCCGACCAGTCGGGAACCGATCTGCGTGGCGAGCCGGATTCGCTGCGCCTCGCCGCCCGAGAGCGATCCTGCACCGCGGCCGAGTGTGAGGTACTCAAGCCCGACATCGCGCAGGAACCGGAGCCGATCGGTCACTTCCTTCAGGATCGGGCCGGCGATATCGGGGTCGAGGCCGGCCCGGCCCTTGGCCCGGATGGGAAGGCTCTCGAAGAACTCCACCGCCCGCTCGACCGAGAGGTCCACGACCTCACCGATGTTCTTGCCGTGTACCAGGACGGCGAGGCTTTCCGGCTTCAGGCGGCGCCCCCCGCATGCCAGGCAGGGCCGCTCGACCATGTACTCCTCGAGGGAGGTGCGGGCCGCGTCGCTCGCCGTCTCGCGATAGCGGCGCTCGACGTTGAGGAGCACCCCCTCCCATTCGCTCTCGTAGTCGCCCTTCGAGCCGCGACCCTCCACCTGGAACTTGAATTTCTTTCCGGGAATCCCGTGCAGGAGGCCATGCCGGGCGGATTCGCTGTGCTCGCTCCACGGGGCGGCGAGGTCGAACTTGAGCGCCTTGGCCAGCGTGGGGAGCACCACCTTTCGGAGGTATCCCGTCGGCTCGCCCCAGGGCAGGATGACGCCCTCGAGAATCGAGATGCGCGCATCGCCGAGGATCAACTCGGGCGTCACGGTACGGCGGGTCCCGAGCCCATGGCAC
>JAOUEA010000342.1 GCA_029858935.1 Actinomycetota bacterium | reverse complement strand
TCGGTCTCCAAGGAGCACTCGGAGGTGCGGTCGTCAACAGCGCCCTCGACCCGGCCGTCGTGACACTGCATTTCGGCCTCGCGATGGTCGTGCTCGGCGTGCTCGTCGCCGCCACCACGCTCGCGTTCGAAGGGGACCGGCGAGACGGCGACCGTTCATACGCGAGACTGGCCGCCGTGACGGCGGCGGCCACGCTGTCGTTGCTCCTCGTGGGCACCTACGTGCGGGCCGAGGGGGCGGGGCTCGCCTTCCGCGACTGGCCGCTCATGGGCGGACGATTGGTGCCCTCGTTCGGACCCACCGGTGCTGCCGAGATGTTCGTCCACAGACTGCTCGCGATCGTCGTCGCGGCGCTCGTGCTCTGGCTCGCCGTGCGTGCCCGGACGATGACGGATCGATCCGCCCGGCTCGTGCGATTGTCCACGGTCGCGGGGGCACTGTTCGTCGGCCAGATCGCCATCGGAGGCGTGAACGTGGTGACCGAGCTCTCCACCTGGTCGCGAGCGCTCCACGTGGCGATGTCGGCCGCGATCTGGGCCACGGTCGTGACGCTCGCGGTGGTGTCTCGCCGCGAGCCGCGAACCGGGGCCCGCGCGCCGGAGAACGGTGCCGGCGAGGTCGAGACCGAGCGAGCCGGGGACCCGACGCTCGCCGGAACGATCACGGCCTACTACCGCCTCACCAAGCCACGGATCATCGTGCTCCTGCTGATCACCACGGTGCCGGCGATGATGCTGGCGAAGGGCGGCGTGCCGTCGATCTGGCTCGTCGTGGCCACGCTCGTGGGAGGATCGCTCGCGGCCGGTGCCGCCAACGCGATCAACATGTACCTCGACCGCGACATCGATCAGGTGATGCGCCGAACTCGAGGTCGCCCGCTCCCCGCGCACCAGATCAGTGCCGAACGATCGCTGGCGTTCGGGTTCTGGCTCGGGGCCTTCTCGTTCCTGTTCCTGGCCGTGACGGTCAACGTGCTGGCCGCGACGCTGTCGCTCGCGGCGATCGCCTTCTACGTCGTCGTCTACACGATGTGGCTGAAGCGGTCGACCACGCAGAACATCGTGGTCGGCGGTGCAGCGGGCGCCGCGCCGGCGCTGATCGGGTGGGCCGCGGTGACGGGCTCGCTCGCACTGCCTGCCTGGATCCTCTTCGCGATCGTCTTCGTCTGGACGCCGCCGCATTTCTGGGCCCTGTCACTTCGATTTCACGGCGACTATGCGGCGGCGGGGGTACCCATGCTGCCGGTGGTCAAGGGCGAGGACGAGACGCGGCGGCAGATCTTCCTCTACTCGATCGCGCTGTTCGGCACGACGCTGCTGCTCGCCCCGGTGGCCGGCATGGGCGCCATCTACCTCGCAACGGCGGTCGTGCTCGGCGGCGTGTTCGTGTACCGGGCGTTGGTGCTGTGGCGGCACGAGAGCGAGGACCGGTCGTGGCGCCTGTTCACCTACTCGATCGTCTACCTGGCCGCGCTTTTCGGCGCGGTCGCCCTCGACGCGGTCGTTTGAGCCGCGTCGCCACCCGGCGAGGGAGCCTTCACGACGCCGCGACGTCCGGCTCGGCGAGCACCTCGTCGATCAGCTGCGAGAGCTCTTCGGCACTCGTCTCGCCGTAGATCGCGTACCGCATCGTGCCGGCATCGTCGACGAGATAGGTGTCGGGCAGGAAGGGAAACCCGAGCGAGGCAGCGGTGCGACCATCGGGGTCGTACAGGCTCGGGTACGTGACGGCGAAGTCGTCGATCCATCGTTCGGCCGCAGCGCGGTCGTCCCGGTAGTCGACGCCGACGAACTCGACGCCTTCGTCGCCATACTCGGCTTGCACTCGTTGCAGCGCAGGCTGCTCGCGCCGGCAGGGCTCACACCACGTCGCCCAGACGTTCACGACCAGCACCGACCAGCGCATGGCGTCGGTGTCGACCGGCGTCCCGACGACCGCCTCCCCTCGGAGACCGGGGAACGGCGTCGCGAGCTCGGCGACACCACCCTCCTCGCGGGGATCGGTGGTTGGGCGGAGCGCATAGGCGGCCGCTCCCACGAGGACGGCGATCACTGTCGCGATGACAAGGGGCCGAACGATCCGATGCCGTCGCGACGGTTCCCCGGCGGGCGTTGGA
>JAOUEA010000096.1 GCA_029858935.1 Actinomycetota bacterium | reverse complement strand
GACGTCTACAGCGTTCGCAACCCCGTCGGGAAGAACGCCGACATCGCCGGCATCATCTCCGAGGACGGGCAGACGGGGTACATGCCGGTCCTGCTGAAGGTGGATTCGGGGTTCATCACCGTGGAATTGGCCGAGAAGGTGCTCGCCGCGACCGAGCCGGCACGCAAGGCGGGGATCGAGGTGGCCGCGGGCGGGCCGATCGGCAGCGAGCTTTCGGGGCCGGAAACGGGCACGAGCGAGCTCCTCGGCAACCTCTCGGCGATGGTGATCCTGGCGCTCGTCTTCGGGAGCCTGGTCGCGATGGGGCTGCCGATCGTCACCGCCATCTTCGGCCTGGCGATCACCACCTCGTTGATCGGCCTGATGGGCCACCTGTTCTCTGTGCCGACCGTGGCTCCCACGCTCGCCACGATGATCGGGCTCGGAGTCGGCATCGACTACGCCCTGTTCATCATGACCAAACACATCGAGCAGCTCGAGAACGGCATCGATCTTCGCGAGTCCGTCGCCCGCTCCGTATCCTCGTCGGGAAGCGCCGTGGTCTTCGCGGGCGGCACGGTCGTGATCGCCTTGGCCTCGCTGGCAGTGGCCGGCATCCCCCTGGTGACCATGCTCGGGGTCTCGTCGGCGATCGCCGTGTTGCTGGCCGTGCTGACCTCCATCACGCTGTTGCCAGCCATCTTGTCGCTCGTCGGGCACGGCATCCAGCATGTCCGCATCCCCGCCTTCCTGCGTATGAAGCCCCGCCCCGAGGGGGCCAGACGCTGGGATGCCTGGGCTCGCTGGGTCACCGCGCATCGGTGGCTCGCGGTCGCGATCTCGCTTGCCATCTTGGTGCCCCTGATCGTGCCGCTGTTCACGCTCGAGCTCGGTCAGGCCGACGTCGGGATCACCCCGAAGTCCACGACGGAGCGGCAGGCCTACGATCTGCTCACCGAGGGCTTCGGTGTGGGTGCGAACGGCCCGTTCCTGCTCGCCTTGAGCATGCATCCGGTCGCGAAGCCCAGCGCCGCCTACACCAAGAAGTACGACGAGGCCACGGCGCTGCAGAAGGAGTTGAAGCGCGAGCAGAAGCACCTGGAGGCGCAGCAGGCGCGGCTCGAGGAGAAACAGGCGCGGCTCGAGGCTCGCAAGGAGATGCTCGAGCGAGAGGGAGCGAAGCTCCTTCGACAGGAAGCCTCGCTCGAACGTCAGGAGGCAGCGCTGCGGGCCCGAGAGGCAGAACTCCGCCGGCGGATCGCATCCGTCGAGCAACGCATCCTGAGGACGGGCAGGAAGATCGTGCCGCTCGCGGCCCGGCTTGCGTTCATCGAGGCACGTGAGCGCCACGTCCAGCAGCTGATCGACCAGACGACGGACCCCGACCAACTCCTCCGGTTGCGTCGGCGCCTGGCGCGCCTGCAGGCGAAGGAAGCCGCGGTGCGGACGCGGCTCGCTCCCTTGGTGGCTCGCGAGCGCACGCTGGTCGAACGAGGCATCGGGCTCGCGCGTCAGGCCGAAGCGCTCCGGCAGGAAGCGGCCGCGCTCGAGCGAGAGGCAGACGCGCTCCAGAGCAAGGCCACGCGCCTCGAGGCGCAAGGCGTGAGCCTCGCGGAGCAGGGCCGCGAGTTGCAGGCCCAGGCTGACGCCCTCCAGGCCCAGGCCGACGCCGCCGAGCAGCAGAAGGACAAGGCCCTGAGGCTGCAGAAGGAGCTCACCGCCATGCTCACGCAGGCCGGAGGGGACCCGCGAGGCACCGACCCTCGCATCGTGGCGATCCGGGACTCCGTCGGTGAAGTGCGCGAGGTCGTGTCGGTATCGCCGCCGTTGATCAACGACGACGGCGACGCAACGATCCTCAGCGCCCAGCCGCTGCGTGCGCCCTCATCGGATGCGACGGCGAGTCTCGTGACGCTGATCCGGGACGAAACGCTCCCGCCGCTGACGGGCGGCGATGGCGTTCGGGCACACGTGGGTGGGACCACGGCCACCAACGTCGACCTCGCCCGCAAGATCGCCTCACGCATGCCTTTGCTGATCGTGACCGTGCTCGCACTCAGCTTCGTGCTGCTGATGGTCGCGTTCCATTCCCTGTTGATCCCGGTGCAGGCGGCGCTAACGAACTTGCTGACGGTCGGGGCGGCGTTGGGCGTGCTGACGGCGGTGTTCCAGTGGGGGTGGGGGCTTTCCCTGATCGGGCTCGACGCTCCTCGAGACACGGTGCCGATCGCGAGCTTCGTGCCGTTGATGATGTTCGCGGTCTTGTTCGGGCTGTCGATGGATTACGAGGTCTTCCTGGTCAGCCGCATCGCGCAGCACCACGAGCAGGGCGAGGATGCCCGGGCGTCCGTCACCTCGGGGCTGGGCTCGGCCGGCCACGTCGTGACGGCGGCTGCGCTGATCATGACCCTGGTCTTCGCCAGCTTCATCATCAACAGCGACCCCACGATCAAGCAGTTCGGCGTGGGGTTGTCGGTGGCGGTGCTGCTCGCGGGCACGATGATCGTCCTGCTTGCACCGGCGCTGCTCGTGATCTTCGGGCGATCGATCTTCCGGGTGCCCGGCTTCCTCGACCGAGTGCTCCCGCGCGTCGATATCGAAGGGGGTGTCGAGCCCGAGCCCGAGGACGCCGACTCCGGCCCGCCGACGGCGACGACGAGCGCCGAGGGCTCTGCCTAGATCCTCGGTGACTCAGCGAAGCGGCTGCTGCCCCGACGACCCCGCCTCGGCCCTGACGATGTGCATCAGGGCGTTGATCTGCGCCAGGTGGGTGAAGGCCTGCGGGAAGTTCCCCCAGTGCCGGCCGGTTCGAGGGTCGATCTCCTCGGCGTACAGACCGAGGGGGCTCGCGAACGACAGCATGCGCTCGCACAGGTCGCTGGCTCGTTCGAGCTCGCCGATCTCCGCCAGCGCCGAGACGAGCCAGAACGAGCAGATGGCGAAGGTGGCCTCCTCGCCGTGCAGGCCGTCGTCGATCTCTTCGACTCGGTACCGCAACACGAGGCCGTCCAGCGTCAACTCGTCGGCGATGGCGAGCACGGTGGCTCGGATCCGAGGGTCGTCGGCCGGCAGGAACCGCATCAGCGGCGCGAGTAGCAGCGAGGCGTCCAGCGAGTCCGCGCCGTAGATCTGGGTGAACACGCCGCGTGCGTCGACACCGTGCTCGAGCACGTCGGCTTTGATCAGCTCGGCCTCGGCAGCCCATCGCTTCGCGAGATCGGGCTTGTCGAGCACCTCGGCGAGGCGGGCTCCCCGGTCGCAGGCGACCCAGCACATGATCTTCGACGAGACGAAATGCTGGGGTTCGCCTCGCATCTCCCAGATCCCCTGGTCCGGCTCGCGCCAGTGGGCAACCGCTTCCTCGACCTGTCGTTCGAGACCGACCCAGGCACGGCCGGTGAGGAACTCGCCCGAGCGCAGATGCAGGTAGACGCTATCGAGCAGAGCCCCCCAGACGTCGTGCTGGCGCTGGTCGTGCGCGTCGTTGCCCACACGCACCGGCCGCGCATGCTCGTAGCCCGTGAGGTGGTCGAGGATCTGCTCGGTGAGGTCGGTCTCGCCGCCGACCCCGTACATCACCTGCAGCGCAGAGCCGTCTTTGACCTGGTCGGCGATGAAGTAGAAGAAACTGTTGGCCTCGAAGTCGAATCCGAGTGTGTAGAGCCCCCACAGGGCGAAGGTCGCGTCGCGCACCCAGCTGTACCGGTAGTCCCAGTTGCGTTCGCCGCCCGGCGACTCCGGCAGCGACGTCGTCGGCGCCGCGATCAACGCGCCCGTGGGGGCGTAGGTCAGGCCCTTGAGCGTCAGCGCAGCTCGCTGCAGATAGGACCTCCACGGGTGATCGGGGAATTCGCCCATGTTGAGCCAGGCTCGCCAGAAGTCCGCCGTCTCGTGAACCTGCTGCCAGGCGTCGTCGGCATCAGGCGGCACGGCTCGGGTGTCGCCGTTCCAGCTGAGTGCGGCGAAGGCCGACTCTCCGTCGTTGAGGCGAGTGAACGCCACGGCGGCCCGTCCCTCGAGTCCGATCCGCATGTCGGTCGTGAGGGTCACGGCGGGGTCGTCATCACCGCCTCGCGCGACCGCCTCAGTCCAGCCGGGGCCCGTGTATTCCCACCGTCCGTCGGTGCGCCCGTAGTCGAAGGCAGGTTCGCAGTTCAAGACGAGGTCGACCTGTCCCTGGATGCACCGCACGACGCGAAGCAGCATGTGCTCGGCGCGGTAGTCACCTGGGGGTCGCCGATAGCCTTCGGGCCGTTCGTCGTCGCGCCACGGTCCCATCACGAGGGCGTCGCGAACGATCAACCAGCCGGTTCGCGTCTGCCACGTGGTCTCCAGGACGTTCGTGCCCGGCATGTACCGGCGTCCGGCCGGGACGAGCAGCTCGGCGGGACCGAGCCGGAAGGCGCCGGCGGAGCGGTCCAGGATCGCGCCGAAGATGCTCGGACTGTCCGGTCGAGGGACGCACAGCCACTCGACGCTGCCGCTGGGCCCGACGAGGGCGGTCACCTCGCGGTCGCTGAGGAACCCGTACTCACCGATCGGCGGGAACGGGCTGTGGTGACTCTGCAACGGGGCGACCGATCCGCCCTGGGGCGGGTCGGCAGGGCCCGGCAGCGGAACGACGTTGGCGCTGCTCACGGGTGGCGAGTGTAGCTCCACACGCTCGGAACACTAGGATTTCAGGCGATGGATCGACTTTCCTCATTCCGAAACGGCGAAGGCCGCGCCGGGGTGCTCCTCGATTTCGACGGAACACTCAGCCCTATCGTGGCCAAGCCTGAGCTCGCGCGCATCCGGGAGGGCGCTCGGGAGGCGATCACACGGCTGGTCGGCCGATACGCCGTGGTCGCCATCGTGTCGGGTCGCACCGGTGACCAGCTCCGTGAGCTCGTGGGAGTCGAAGGTGTGCGCCTCGCCGCCCTCTACGGTCTGGCCGAGGAGGCGCCACCGTTGTCGTCCGATGTACTGGACGCCGTCGGCGAGGTCGCCTCGGGCGTCGCCGGGGCCAGGGCCGAGCACAAGGGCGGATCGGTGGCGGTGCATTACCGAGCCGCCGACGACGCCGAGGCCGCCTACGACCAACTCGCCGCCCGCCTCGCGCCGATCGCCGAGGGCGCAGGTCTCGAGCTGCTGCCCGGCAAGATGGTGATCGAGCTCGTGCCGGCGGGCCGGCCCCTCAAGGAAGGCGCCGTGGAGCGCATCGTCGAGGACGAACGGCTGGATGCGGTCCTGTACGCCGGAGATGACGTGGCCGACATCCGCGCGTTCGAGGCCCTCGACCGCCTCGCCGGACACGGGCTCCGCACGGTCAAGGTCGCCGTGCACGGCCGCGAGACGCCGTCGGCCTTGAACGATGCCGCCGATGTCGTGGTCGACGGACCGGCCGGCCTGGTGACCCTGCTGCGCGGGCTGTAACCGGCGCGCCCGGGCTCGGTTCGGCCCCTACCGGCGGCGACGAGGCGGTCGAACCTGGTCGACGGCCTCGAGCTGATCGGCCAACCAGTTCGCCGGCGTGTGCGCCGACACCGTGCGCGACATGCCTCGGGCGCGACGCGCCCGTTCCTCTTCGGGCATCTCCAGCCCCTCGCGCATCGCCTCGGCCGTCTCTGCGAGATCGAACGGGTTCACGCCCAGCGACTGGCGCCCCAGGCGGGTGAACGCGCCTGCGTTGCGGGAAAGCACGAGCACGCCGTCCCGCCGGTTCACGAGCGGTCCTTCCATCGCGACCAGGTTCATGCCGTCGTAGGTCGGGTTCACGAGCAATACGTCATACAGGTCGTATGCGGCAACGGCGAACGCGTAATCCTCCTGCACCCGGATCTCGATCGGCTGCCAGGACTTCGTCCGGAACTCGTCGTTGATGCGCTCGGCGACGGCGAGGCATTCCTCGCCGTAGTTCTGATACTCGGGCACGTCTTCTCGCGAGGGACTCAACAAGCACAAGAATCGCACCGTGCCCACCCAGGAGGGGTTGCGGCGCAGGAACAGTTCGAATGCGAGGAAGCCGCGCAGGATGTTCTTCGAGGGCTCGAGGCGGTCGACCCGCAACATGATCTTCGAATCGCCGGCCCACTCCCGCAACTCGGACCGCACCTCGTCGGCCTCGGGCCTGTTCGCGGTCTCTCGCAACGGCTCGGCGCTGACGGCCACGGGGAACGATCGGACGGCCGCGGTTCGACCGTCGACGTCGAGGCGACCCCCGCGCAACACGCGGAGCTCGGGCAGACCGCGTGCCGAGAGCAGATAGTTCTCCGCCCACTGCTTGGACTGGAACCCGAGGACGTCGGCGCCCGCCAGACCTCGGAGGATCGCGGTTCGCATCGTATCGGGAAGCACCGCCAAGTAGGTCGCCCCGGCGAACGGCGTGTGGGAGAAGTGGACGATCTTCGCGTCGGGGACGAGCGTTCGGAGCATGCCCGGCACGAGGGACAGGTGGTAGTCCTGGATGAGGTACACGGGGTCGTTGCCGGCCTGTCGCGCCAGCGCTCGCGCGAAGATCCTGTTGGCCTCTACGAAGTCGTCCCATGACTCCATCGTGGCGTCGTCGAACATCGGCGAGCGGGGGATGTCCCAGAGGTTGTGATGCGCCATCCACAGGATGCGGTTCGACACCTCGTTGTAGTAACCGTCGTAGCGCTCCGGAGGGATGACGACGTATCGCATGCGTTGGTTCGAGTCGGTGGTGACCGCCCGGCCCTTGAGCGCCACGGCCCGGTCGCCCTCTGTCATCGCGGCCGAGACCCACGATGTGTCGTCGCGATAGAAGACCCCCGAAAGGGCGGTGACGAGACCGCCCGTCCCCCGCCGAGGCGTCAGACGGCCGCGCTCGCCGCGGTCGAAGCTCACCGGTCCGCGATTCGAGGCCACCACGATCGAGGACTCGATCGCGCTCCCGACGCCGGTTCCGTTCGGTGACATCACGCGCAGTGTATCGGGACGCTCTTGGGCGACCGTGGGCGCGCGTACGACCATGAGGTCAGAGCATCGCCGCGGCTTCGATGCCGCGAGCCAATGCGAGGTCGGCCGCGGTGACGCCTCCTGCGGAATGGGTCGTGACCGAGACGTCGACCACGTCGTAGTGGCTGCAGAAGTCGGGGTGGTGGCGCGAAGCCTTGGCGACCTCGGCCATGCGGTCGATGAACTCCATCGCGGCCGAGAACCCCCGGAACGTGAATCGTTTCGTGAGGGCGCCACCGTCGAGGCTCCAACCGGGCAGCCGGGCGTCGATCTCGGATCGGATCTCGAAGTCGCTGAGCACGGTCATCGCGCGTCCGAGACTACGACGTCGGCGGCTCGAGCGGCGCGTCTAGGTCGCGACCGAGGCGAGCGCGACGTCGAGCACTTCGAGGCCCTCGCGGAGCAGTGCCTCGTCGATCGTGATGGGTGGCAGCAGGCGCACGACGTTGCCGTAGGTGCCGGCGGTGAGCACCAGTACGCCCTGCTCGAGGCACCGACGGGCGATCGCGTTCATCTCATCTGCGCCGAGGGGCTCTTTCGTGGCGCGATCGGAAACCAGCTCCATCGCGCACATCGATCCGCGGCCCCGGATGTCGCCGACGATGTCGTATCGCGAGGCGAAGGTCTCGAATCGATCCATGATCGTCGACCCCACCTGTCGCGAGCGGGCCAGCAGGTCCTCGCGCTCGATCTTGTCCAACACGGCGAGCGCTGCGGCCGCGGCAACCGGGTTCCCCCCGTAGGTGCCGCCCAACCCGCCCGCGTGCACGGCGTCCATGATCTCAGCGCGGCCGGTGACCGCGCTGATCGGCATGCCGCCGCCGACCGACTTGGCGGTGGTCACGAGATCGGGCACCACGTCTTCGTCCTCGATCGCGTACCAGCGGCCGGCTCGTCCGATGCCCGCCTGGATCTCGTCGTCGATGAAGACGATCCCGTGGGCTGCGCAATGGTCGGCGATGCCCTTCACGAACCCGGGGGAGGGCACGATGAACCCGCCTTCGCCCTGGATGGGCTCCATGATGACGGCCGCGATGTTGTCCTCCCCGATGTGTTTGTGCATCTCGTCGAACGCGTAGGCGAGGGCCTCCTCGGTGACACGTTCTGGATCGCCCAGCCACCGATAGGGGTAGGCGAAGGGAAGCCGATAGATCTCGGGGGCGAACGGGCCCATGCCCTGCTTGTAGGGCATCACCTTCGCGGTGAGCGACATCGCGAGCAGCGTGCGCCCGTGGAAGGCATGGTCGAACGTCACGATCGCGCTCCGACCCGTGTGGTACCGCGCGATCTTGACCGCGTTCTCCACGGCCTCGGCACCGGAATTCGCGAACATCGTCTTCTTGGCGTGGTCCCCGGGCGTGAGCGCGTTCAACCGCTCCGCGAGCTCGATGTAGGGCTCGTTCGCCGTCACGTGGAAGCACGTATGGGTGTCGAGCTCGGCTTGGCGGGCGATCGCCTCTACCACCTCGGGCGCGGTATGACCGACGTTCAACACGGCGATGCCGGTCGCGAAGTCGATCAGTCGGTTCCCGTCGACGTCTTCGATGATCGCGCCGGACGCGCGGGCTGTCACGATGGGGTGGATCGCGGCGACGCCCCGGGCGACCGCCTCTCCCCGCCGGGCGAACCATTCGGTCGAACGCGGGCCGGGGATCTCGGTGACGAGCTTGCGCTCCTGGGTGATGTCCATTCCCAGAAGTGTCGGCTCGCGCCCATCGACTGTCAGGCACCCACGGTGCCATGAACCCCATTCAGTTTTGTACGGACCGTCCAT
>JAOUEA010000341.1 GCA_029858935.1 Actinomycetota bacterium | reverse complement strand
GTGCGCGACGAGTCGTCTGCGGAACCGCTTCGGGCACTCGGCGCGAAAGTCACCGTGGACCGGCTCGACGATGCCGACGCGCTCGCGGAGGTGCTCGGTGGCGTCTTCACGCTCGTCCACCTGGTCGGTGGCCCTGATCAGCCGGACGAACACGCCTTGTTCGATGCGAACCACGCGTCGACGGTGCGAGCGGTGGGCGCCGCTCGTGAGGCGGGAGTGCGTCGCATCGTGTTCGTGTCGGTGCCGGGGGCAGCCGCCGAGTCGTCGACGCCCTTCCTCCGGGCGAAGGGGTTGGCCGAGGAGGTCGTCACGACTTCGGGGCTGCAGTACGCGGTGATCCGCAGCGCCTATGTGGTGGGAACAGGGTCCCTCTGGTTCGCCGCGACCGTGGCGGGAGCGCTGCTCGATCCGCCAGTCGTGTGGGGTCCTGGCGACCGAACGTTCGCACCCGTCGCCGTCGGTGATCTCGCGAGCGCGCTCGCTGTCGCCGACGATCTCGACGCCGAGCTCGCGGGCACGTGGGCGCTCCAGGGTCCCGACGAGGTCACCGCCGACGGATTGGTCGAGATGCTGACCGGCCCCGGCGTTCCCCCGGTTCACCTCGATTCGGAACAGTGCCTCGATCGGCTCTCGTCGGTGCTCGGGAGGGAGGTCCCGTCTCACGTGCTGGATTGGCTCACCGCACCCCCGGCGGTCGAGGCGCCCGATGCCGCCCAGTTCTTCGGGGTGCACCTGACCCCGCTCGCCGATGCGATCAGGGATGCGCTCGCCGCATCGGCGACGCCGACGCGCGGTGCCGGGTAGCATCGCGGCCAGATGGGCGACTACGTCAGGCTCGATGTCGACGACGGCGTCGGTGTCGTACGACTCGACCGCCCGCCCGCCAACGCGATCGACCTGCAGCTTGCCGACGAGCTGAGGGCTGCGATCGGCGAGGCAGCGGACCGCCACGACGTGGGCGCGCTGGTGCTGTGGGGAGGCGAGCGCATCTTCGCGGCCGGCGCCGACGTCAAGGCGATGGCCGAGTGGGGTCCCGACGAGGTCCGGCCGAGCGTCGATGCGCTCGGTGCGGCATGCGATCTTCTCGGGGCGATCCCGAAGGTGTCGATCGCCGCGGTGCACGGGTTCGCACTCGGCGGGGGTCTCGAGCTCGCGCTTGGCGCCGACCTCCGGTACCTGAGCGAGGACGCCACCGTCGGACAACCCGAGGTCAAGTTGGGCGTCATCCCTGGTGCCGGCGGCACGCAGCGGCTGACCAGTCTCATCGGACCCGGACCGACGCGTGAGATCGTGTACACGGGGCGTCTCGTCACGGCAGAGGAAGCGCACTCACTGGGCATCGCCGAGAGGGTGTTGCCCTCCGATCGGGTCTTTCCCGCGGCCGTCGAGGCGGCGCGGGCGTTCGCGAACGGGCCACGGCAGGCGTTGGCGGCCGCGAAGGCAGCCGTGCAGGCGGCGCTGGTATCGCCTGGACCCCAAGGCATCGCAAGGGAACGTGAACTCTTCTTGAACCTGTTCGGCACGGCCGATCAGCGCGAGGGCATGCGAGCCTTCCTGGAGAAGCGTGACCCCAAGTTCCGGTCGAACTGACGCTGCCGGCCCGCCTCGACGCCGCGGGTCCGAACCTATGCAGACCCGCGGAGTTCACCCTTCGGAATGAACCGGTGCCGCTCGCCGTTCGAACAACGTGCAAGAGCGGGGCCGACATCCCGTCACCGGTCCCGTCCGAAAGGATGTGAACGACGTGGCAGAGGAGAGGTACCGGGGGGCATCCGTCCGGTCGCTCCCGCGGCCGAATCGCCAGTACGAAGGCGACCGTGTGTGCGCCGAACGTTCATGTGGCACGAAGCTGTCGCGATACAACAAATGGCAATACTGCTGGCAACACGAACCGGTGCACGCGTACGTGCCGCGTGGAAAGCGCAAGCGTCGTACCGCTGCCTGATCCGATCCGAGTACCTATCTACCGAACCGAGGCCCTCCCGTGCGGAGGGCCTCGTGCTGTCGCGGGTGGGTCGTTCGGGCTCCCCCGGGGAGGGGACAGCGCGCGGTCGAGTTCCCAGCAGCAGACCGGCTGCCGCAGAGATGGTCCGGCCATGCCGTATGCCCTATTCAAGGTAGT
>JAOUEA010000095.1 GCA_029858935.1 Actinomycetota bacterium | reverse complement strand
CGATCAGCAGCGTGTGCATGCCGCGGATCGTGCCCTTGGGCACGTCGCGGCGCGGATCCATGGACTCCTCGGCGGCCAGCGGCACTTCCTCGATCGCGAGATAGAACCAGATCGCGAAGGGCAAGGCCTTGAAGATGCCGCTGATCCCGAACGGCAGGAAGGGTCCGCCTCCGTCGGGGAGCGGGTCACCGCCGCCATCGGGGATGTTGAACCACGAGCTCGGGTCGACCTTGCCCGCGACGATGGCCGAGACGTAGAAGAAGATCAGGATCGCGAGGGCCGCCACGGTGATGGCGATCGTGAACCGCATCGTTGCCTCGATGCCGGTGATGTTGATCGCGAGGAAGACGATGTAGAACACCGCCCACCAGAACGGCTCGCTGTTCCACCACGGATCGCCCGTGATGTCGAACAGATCGGCGAGGGTCGACTGCGCCAGCAGGGCGATCGCGCCGCCGACCACCGCCGTCGTGATCACGTACTCCGCGTTCTCCGCGAGTCCGGTGAGGAACCCTCCCCACGGACCCATCGCCGAGCGCGCGAACGAGTACGCACCTCCGGTATGCGGCAGAGCGGGCGACATCTCGGCGATGCTGTAGGCCAGCCCGTAGTACATGATCGCGATGATGCCGGTCGCGATCAGCAGTCCACCGAAGCCTCCGGTCGACAAACCGAAGTTCCACCCGTAGTAGTCGCCGGAGATGACGGCGCCGACCCCGAGTGCCCAGAGGGACCACACGCCGGCATGTCGCCGAAGCCCCCGCTGTTCGAAGTAGCCTTCCCCGACTTCCTTGTACGTGACAGAGCCGACCTTGCGCTCGGACATGCGTCACCCTCCCTTCCGTCTAACCCCCCGTCAGACGGCCACCGGGTATGGAGACACAATCCTCTTTGTCTGTCAAACGATCGGGGGATCGCTTCGGCGCAACCTTGCGATGAGCGCGACCACGGCGACGAGGCAAGCGGCGACCCCGACAGCCGGCACAACGCCCCATGCCGAGATCGCGTCGGCCGACGCCAGGCCCACCAAGACCACCACGACCACGACCCAAACCCTGCGTGGAAGATGCAGGAATCGGAAGGCGATCAACAGGGCGATCGGGATGCCGAGGAACGGCCAGAAGTTCCACCCTTCGGCCGGGCCGGTCAGCACGGGCACCCCGACTCCTAGCGGATCCATCCAACAATGGTAGGCCTCGCCTCCGTTTTGACAGCATTTGTCAGACAAATTAGGCTCTGCCTCCCACGGGGGTGGTAGGGGTGACGAGGAAGCGGTTGTCGTTCCGGGTTCGAGACGACCTGCTTTCGCGCATCGCGACCGGGAGGATCCCGCCCGGGTCGAAGCTGCCACCCGAGCCTGAGTTGGCCGAGGAGCTGGGCGTGTCTCGCCCCACCTTGCGCGAGGCCCTCCGTTCGCTCGAGGAAGACGGCTTCGTGACGCGCACGCGAGGGGCCGGCACCTACGCCACGCATCGCCCACGCCTCCGGAACAACCTCGATGTGAACTTCGGCGTGACCGAGGCGATCGAAGCAGCGGCGATGGTACCCGGCACGGCCGAGAGCGCGGTCTACACCGAGGGTGCCAGTCTGGATCAGGCCGTGGCGCTCGACATCGCTGAAGGCGATCCCGTGGTGGTGCTCGAGCGTGTGCGCACCGCCGACGACACTCCCGTCGTGTTCTCGCTCGACGTCGTGGCGGTGCGCCTGGTCTCGGCGTCACAGCTCACTTCGATGTCGATCGACGGCTCGCTCTACGACCTCCTCGAGGCCCGTGGCCATCCGGTCGCGCACGGGGTCGTGACGGTCGAGCCGCAGCGAGCCGATCGCACGATCGCTCGCCGGCTCCGTATCAAGACGGGAGCGATGCTGCTGTATCTGCGACAGATCGACTACGGGCGCGAAGGCGACCCGTTGCTCCTGTCGCACGAGTACCACTTGGCAGAAGCATTCGAGTTCAACGTGGTCCGACGAGGGCCGGGAAGGAGATCGTCGTGATGACGAGCGTCGGCAAGGCGATGCGGCTCAAACGTGTGATCGACCCCGAGGGGGTCTCGGTCATCTGCGCGCTCGACCATGGCATGACCTCGCCCACGTTCCTCGAGCCACTCGCCGACATCACGCAGCGGACCCGGGAAGCGGTGGCGGGAGGCTCCAACGTGATCATGATGAGCAAGGGCATGATCCGCATCGCGAACGAGGGGTTCTCTCCGACGACGTCGCTTGCGCTGCTCCTGTCGGCGAGCGCATCGCCGGACGGCGATCGTCCCGAGATCGTGCAGATCGCCGAGGTCGAGGAAGCACTCACCCTCGGGGCCGATGCCGTCGTGCTGTTCACCGCCCTGGGTGGGGAGACCGAGCCGGGCATGATCGACATCCTGTCGGCCGTCGGCCGCGAGTGCGCGATCCTCGGCATGCCCTTCATCGCCGAAGCCGAGTTCCCGACGACGTACGCCACCGTCGAGGAGCTCAAACAGCAGTACGGCTTCGAGTACCTGCGTCGGAACGTGCGCCTGTGCACCGAGCTCGGTGCCGACATCGTGAAGACGAACTGGCCGGGCGACCAGGAGGCCTTCGGCAAGTGCGTCGAGGCTGCCAACGGCGTGCCGGTCGTGCTCGCCGGCGGCTCGCGATTGGCCGACGACGAGTTACTGAGCCGCATGGAGCAAGCGATGGCCGCCGGTGCGATCGGGTGCTCGGTCGGGCGGAACATCTTCATGCACTCGAACCCCGAGGCGATCACGCGGGCGCTGTCGCGCGTGATCCGGGAACGCTGGACGGCGGACAAGGCGCTCGAGGCGTTGTCGCAGGAGATGGTGTAGATGCGCGCGGCGTTCATGACCGACGTCAACGCGGTCGAGGTCCGCGACGACGCGCGTGAGCCCGATCTCGATCCGGCGGGGGCGCTGCTGCGCGTCGAGGCGTGCGGCATCTGTGGCACCGACGCTCGAACGTTCTTCAACGGCGATCCGAAGGCACCGTCGCCCTGGCAGCTCGGACACGAGCCCGTGGGCGTACTGGAGGAGGTCGGCGCCGACGCAGATCTGCCGCCCGGCGTCGCGAAGGGCGATCGCGTGTTCCTCGGATCGATCCTGACGTGCGGCGAGTGCCGTTGGTGTTCGGAAGGCTTTCAGAACCTCTGCGAGCATCATCTGCTGTACGGGTACGACCCGTATCCGGGCGCGTACGCCGAGCTGGCGGCGGTGCCGCCTATCGCGACCAAGAACCTGATCCCGTTGCCCCCGGAGTTGCCGAGCGATCTGGCGACGGTCGCCGATCCGTTCGCCTGCGCGCTCAACGGGATCGAGCAGCTCGACATCCGTCTCGGCGACACGGTCGTGATCCTCGGCACCGGTCCGATCGGATGCTGGCAGGCGGTGATGGCGCGGGATCGAGGAGCATCGAAGGTCTACCTCACCGACGTGTCCGGCGATCGGCTGAAGATCGCGCTCGACGCGGTCGGCGACGTCGTCGACGACTCGTGGGTCGCGGGTGACGACAACGGCGTCGAGGACGTGCTCTCGCGAACGGCGGGACAGGGGGCCGAGCGCATCAGCGTTGCGGCGCCAGCAAAGCCGGCACAGCAGGCGGCGCTTGAGATGGCGGCCAAGCGCGCCAAGGTCGTCTATTTCGCCGGTCTTCCCAAGCACGACCCGGTGAGCCCGCTCGACATGAACCAGCTCCACTACAAGGAACTCGACATCCTGGGCGCGTACGGTGCGACGCACCGCCAGTACCGAATCACGATGGATTACCTCGATCGGAAGCAGGACGTGCTGGCAGCGGTCGTGACCCACCGCTGGCCCCTCGAGCAGATCGCCCAAGCCTTCGAAACGATCCGCTCGGGCACCGGCCTCAAGATGGTGATCGTGCCGTGAGCGCGGCATACGTGATCGGATGCGACGTCGGCAGCCAGGGAACGAACGCCGCCCTCTACCGCGCCGATGGTGAGCTGATCGACTCGGCATACGAGGCCTACGACGTGCAGTTCCCCGCGCCGGGTTGGGCCGAGCAGGACGCCGACGTCTGGACCTCGGCGGTGGAACGTGCATGCCGGCGACTGGCTGCGGCGTGTCCCGACGGGGCCGGCGCGATCCGAGGCTTGTCGTTCGGCTCGCAGCTCGACGGCATGGTCGTGTGCGACGGGGCCGGGCGACCGGTTCGCCCCGCGATGATCTGGATGGACCGCCGGGCCGAGGCGCAAGCCGCCGCACTCGCCGAGGGTCTGTCGCCCGAGGACTTCTATCGGGCCGTCGGCGCGAACCTCGACTCGTCGCACGCCGTCTTCAAGGCGCTGTGGGTCCGCGACGAGGAGCCATCCTTGTGGGAACAGGCAACCTCGATCATGCCGCCGGGCTCCTACGTCCTGCGCCACGCGACCGGCGAGCTCGCGGTCGATTACTCCAACGCGAGCTCTCTCGCCCTGCTCGACCCCCGCACCCGCGGCTGGTCGCCCACCGCGCTCCAGGCGGCCGGTGTCGACGAGTCGATGCTGCCCCGGCTCGGTGCCGGCACCGAGGCCGTCGGCACGGTGACGCCTTCCTTCGCAGACGCGAGTGGACTCGACCCTTCGACGGTCGTCGCGATCGGCTGTGGCGACGAGATGGCGGCAACCCTCGGCGCCGGCGTCTTCTCTCCCGGCGAGGTCTGTGATGTCGTCGGCACGGCGGAGCCCGTGTGCGCGGCGAGCGCCGAGCCACGCGAGGATCCGACGATGCTCGTCGAGTGCCATCCGCACGCCGACCCCGATGCATGGCTGCTCGAGAATCCGGGGTTCGTCTCAGGCGGCAATCTTCGCTGGTGGCGCGATCAGTTCGCGCCGATCGAGCGAGACGCTGAAGCGGTGGGCCTCGGTGACGCCTACGACTTCCTCTCGACCGAGGCCGGACACGTCGATGCGGGCGCCGAGGGCCTCGTCTTCCTGCCGTGCATGCAGGGCGCGATGGCGCCCGAATGGAACGGTGCGGCGCGAGGGGTGTTCTACGGCTTGACGCTCGCGCACACACGAGACCATATGACCAGGGCGATCCTCGAGGGCAGCGCGTTCGCGCTGCGGGACATCCTCGATGCGATGCGCAACGCCGGGCTCGACGTGCAGCGGCTCACGATCGTCGGCGGCGGCGCGAAGGGCCCGCTCTGGCGCCAGATCAAAGCCGACGTGACCGGCCTGCCGGTGCGTGTGCCGGAGTCGGTCGAAACGACCGCCACCGGCGCCGCGATCCTTGCCGCGGTCGGGGCGGGTGTGCACGAGCGGGTTTCCGACGCCGTGGACGCGTTCGTGCGGTTCCGTCCCGACTCCCACGAACCCGATCCGGCGACGCGTGAGGCCTACGAGGACGCCTATCGGCGGTACCGGGCCGTGTACGGCGCCCTCCGCCCGGTCTTCGGTACCTGAGCCGATCTGATCAGCGGTCAGTCCTCGGGGGTGACGTAAGCGGCGGTGATGCCACCGTCGACGATCAGGCTCGACCCGGTCATGTAGCTCGAGTCGTCGCTCGCGAGGAACAGCGCCGCCTTCGCGAGTTCCTCGGCGTGACCGAGGCGCCCCATGGGGATGTGCACGAATCGGCGCTGCTTCTTCGCCTCGTCCGACAGCAACGCGAGCAGCAAGGGCGTCTCGATGGGACCGGGGCACAGTGCGTTGGCCCTGATGCCCTTGCGCGCGTATTCAACGGCGATCTCCCTCGTCATCGCGAGCACCGCCCCCTTCGAGGCGGTGTAGGCAGTCTGGGACGTTGCGGCGCCCAGCCACGCGACGAACGACGCGACGTTGATGATCGAGCCGCCGCCGCTCTCGAGCATCGCCGGGATGCCGAACTTGCAGCCGAACATCACGCCCTTCACGTTGACCGCGAGCACCCTGTCCCAGATCGACCCGTCGGCGTCGGTCACAGAGCCGTCGTCGAGCGGCATGATGCCGGCATTGTTGTAGAGCACGTCGAGCCGCCCGAAGCGCTCGAGTGCGGCCGCCACCATGGCTTCGGCGTCGTTCTCCTTGGAGACGTCGGCGTGCACGTAGTAGGCGCGCTCGCCGATCGCGGTCGCGGTCGAACCGCCTGCCTCGTCGTTCACGTCGGTGAGCACGACGTTCGCACCCTCGCTCGCGAACATCTCCGACGCCACCTTGCCCATGCCGCTGCCGCCACCGGTGATCAAGGCCACCTTGCCATCGAGTCGCATCGACGCCCCTTCCTCGAGTCGAACGGCCGAAGGGTACGCCCTGGGTCTACGATGCGCCCGTCGGACCGTGGGGAGGATGCGATGAGCGAGCTGATGATGTTGGGCGGTGAGCGCGTCGAGGCGATCGACGGCGCCACCGGCGAGGTGATCGAACCGGCGACCGGCGCGCCGATGGCCGAGGTCGCGAAGGCAGGGGTCGAGGATGCGACCCGAGCCGTCGACGTCGCTTCGCGAGCCTTCGACGAGGGCGCGTGGCCACGCATGTCCGCCCGGGAACGGGGGCGGGTGCTCACGAAGGCATCGTTCATCGTGCGCGATCGCCAAGACCAGCTCGCCGAGCTCGAGGCTCGCAACGGCGGGAAGCCGATCTCGGCCGCTCGGGGTGAGATCGACATCGTCGCGAACGTCCTCGAGTACTGGGGGGGCGCGGCGAACAAGATCACCGGCGAGACGATCCCGATCGTGCCGCCGGGGCTTGACGTGACGCTCCGAGAGCCCGTCGGGGTGTGCGCGCTGATCACGCCATGGAACTTCCCGGCGGTCATCGCCAGCTGGAAGATCGCCCCGGCGCTTGCCTGCGGCAACACCGCGATCGTGAAGCCCGCTTCGCAGACGCCGCTGACGGCCCTCGCGGTCGCCTCGATCCTGTACGAAGCAGGGTTGCCCGAGGGCACGCTCAGCGTGCTCACCGGCCCGGGGTCGACCACCGCCTCGGCGCTGATCTCCGATCCGCGCATCGCGAAGATCTCGTTCACCGGTTCGACGGAGGTCGGCACTTCCGTGATGCAGGCGGCCGCGACCAACATCACGCGCGTCTCGCTCGAGCTCGGCGGGAAGTCGGCCAACGTCGTCTTCGACGACGCCGACCTCGACGTGTGCGTCGAGAAGTCGCTGTGGTCGGTCTTCGACAATGCGGGTCAAGACTGCTGTGCGCGCTCGCGACAGTTCGTGCAACGCGGCGTATACCAGGAGTACGTCGATCGCTTCGCCGCCCGAACCGAGCAGGTTGCCGTCGGCCCTCCGCTCGACGAGTCGACCGAGATGGGACCGCTGATCTCTTCCGGGCAACGGCAGACCTCGCTCGACTACCTCGCGCTCGGCATCGAGGAGGGGGCGCGCCACGTCACCGGCGGCGACGCGCCCGACGGTGACGGCTACTTCATGCGCCCGGCGGTGCTCGCCGACGTGGACAACCGCTCGCGCGTGGCCCAGGAGGAGATCTTCGGCCCGGTCGTCTGTCTGATCCCCTTCGACTCCGAGGACGAAGCGATACGGCTCGCGAACGACTCCCCGTTCGGGCTTTCGGGCACGATCTGGACACGCGATCTCGGCCGCGCGATCCGAGTGGCCAAAGGCATCCGCACGGGGAACCTCAGTGTGAACTCCGCATCGAGCGTGCACACCGAGGCACCCTTCGGCGGGTTCAAGCACAGCGGCATCGGACGCGAGATGGGCATGGCCGCGGCACACCTCTACACGGAGGTGAAGAACATCTACTTCTCCCAGGAGTGAGGGCCGTGAACGGATGGCGCGGATCACTGCGGGCCGATCCGCTTCCATGGTTGCTCGAGCGCGGTGACCCGGCGGTCCGACACCTCGCGCTGCGTGAGCTCTGCGACGAGCCCGAGGACGCGTCAGATGTCCTGCGCGCGCAGGAGTCCGCGATGCGGTCCGGGCCGATCGCGGCAACCCTCGCCGCTCAACATCCAGCAGGGTTCTGGGTCAAGCCCGGCGCCGGATACTCCGGTAAGTACACGGGCACGGTGTGTCGCTGATCTTCCTGGAACAGATGGGCGCCGATGGAAGCGATCCCCGGATCCACGCCGGCTGCGAGTACGTCCTCGCACATTCGATCACCGCATCCGGCGGGTTCGGCGTCTCCGGCAGCGTGTCGGAACGACCCCCGCCTCCCTCGATGGTCGTGCACTGCCTCAACGGCAACCTGCTCAGGTCGATGATCGCGTTCGGGCGGCTCGACGACGAACGGGTGCGGCGGGCGATCGCCTGGGAGGCCGCCGCGATCACCGGCGAAGAGCACGACCGCTACTACGCGTCGACGACGAGCGGCCCAGGCTTCGAGTGTGGGGTGAACGGCGGCGAGCCGTGCGGCTGGGGGGCAGCGAAGGCGATGCGAGGCTTGGCCGCGATCCCCCCGCGCCGCCGAACGAAGAAGGTGCGAGCCGCCGTCGAATCCGGCATCGCGTTCCTGCTCTCCGTCGACCCGGCGACCGCGGCCTACCCGACGGCAACGAAGGTCAGCTCATCGTGGTTCAAGCTCGGCTTCCCGTCCGGCTACGTGGCCGATGTCCTGCAGGTCGGTGAGGTCCTGGCCGAGCTCGGGAGGGCCAGGGATCCGCGCCTGGCGAACACGGTCGACTTCGTCCTTGGAAAGCAGCTGAAGGATGGGAGGTGGCTCAACGAATACCCTTACACCGGGAAGACGTGGTTCGACGTCGATCGCAAGGGCGAACCGAGCAAGTGGGTGACCTTGCGGGCGGCCCGGTTCCTGAAGTCGGCGCTGGGATGACACCGAGGCCGGTTCGATCCTCGACCCTGGGTACACTCGACGACAT
>JAOUEA010000340.1 GCA_029858935.1 Actinomycetota bacterium | reverse complement strand
TATCGCGAGGTATGAGCTTCGACCAGGCGGTCAATCCTCGGCGTACAGGTCGGGGGCGTCGGCTCGGCTCGCCATGTATTCCTTGAGTTCTTCGTCGATCGCCGGGTCGAGGCCGGGGTCCTCGTAGTTCTCGAGCAACTGCTTCCAGGCTCGGTTCGCTGCGACCTCCGTCGACTCCGCACCCATCGTCTCCCAGGTCGCGAAGTCGGGGGTCTGGAACAGCGGCGACATGTAGAGCCACTCCTTGAAGTGCTCCCGGGTATGCGGCGAGGCCAGGAAGAGCCCGCCGGGCCCGGCTTCCTTCAGGGCGTCGAAGGCGAGTTCCTCCTCGCTGAAGCCGATGCCGCGCGCCTGCACCTGGAACTGACGCAGCAACTCCACGTCGAGCGCGAACTTCTCGAACGACGCGGTGAGCCCGCCCTCGAGCCAACCGGCGGCGTGCAGCACCACGTCGGTAGCGGCGAGGTTCGTGGCCCACAACATCATCTGGGTCTCGGCGGCGGCCTGGGCGTCGACGGCCGGACTCGAGGCAAGTCCTCCGCCGCCGCGGAACGGCAGGCCGTATCGCCGCGCGAGCTGTGCGCCGGCGAGCACACCCCACACCGACTCGGGCGTGCCGAACGCGGGCGAGCCCGTGCGCATGTCGGTCACGGTGAAGAACGACCCGTAGAGGCACGGCACGCCCGAGCGCACGAGTTGGGCGAGGGCGACGCCGCTGAGGGCCTCGGCGACCTGTTGCGTGAGCCCGCCGCTGACGCTGACCGCGCTCGTCGCGCCGGCGAGCAGGAACGGCGTGACCACGATCGGTTGCTTCGCCTCCGCCCAGGCCATCAAGGCGTCGGTCATACGGTAATCCCAGATCAACGGTGAGTTGGGGTTCACGATGCCCATCAGCGCCGGTTCCGCCTCGATCGCTTCGCGACCGCCGTGCACGATCTCGGCCATGCGGATGCCGTCGCGCGCGCGGGGCCCGCTCGTTCCGTACGTGGTGTAGGGCTTGTCGGAGTAGCGGATCGCCGAGTACTCCATGTCCATGTGGCGGACCTCCATCTGGAGGTCGGTCGCCTCGGGTCCGCCGACCTGCACGCAGTTCAACACGTCGGCCGCGTGCGTGAGCTGAACCAGCGTGTCGTGATCGTGGATGCGCCCGCTTCGGCGTCCCTCGTCGAGGTCGCTCGCGAACGGCGGGCCGCCCACGTTCATCCACACCGGCACTCCGTCGGGGCCGCCGACCGTGAGCGAGCGCTCGGGGTTGCGACCGCGCAACCGGAAGGACGACGGTGCTTTCGCGACCTGTTCCGCGACGAACCCGCGATCGAAGAAGACGCGCTCTTCGTCGAGCTTCAGTCCCGCCTCGGCGAGCAGCTTGCGGGCCCCGTCGTGTTTCACGTCGAGGCCGATCTCCTCCAGGATGCGCATCGCATGCTCGTGCACGATCGCGATCTGCTCCTCGGTGAGCACCGCGGGAGCGTTCTCAGGCTCGAACATCGTCGGTCTCCTCCATCAGGGGCACGAGCAGCTCCTCGAGCGGCTCGATGCCGAGGTCATGGATCTCGATCGGCAGACCCATGAACTCCGCGATGCCCCGAGCCTTCGCCTCCCGCTCGTCGTCGGGATGCTGCCGCACGAAGAGCACGCGCGAGAGGTTGCCGAAGTACGTCTCCTTGAGCCAGGGGAATCGGTCGAGTCCGAGCCCCTTGATGACGGCCCGCTCCCAGTTGGCCACGAGCCAGTCGGTCAGGAAGTAGATGCCGATGTCGGTCTCGAACCGTCGGTGCAACTCGCCCGCGTACCACTGGAAGCAGTGCACCCCCGCGGGGCGCACCGCCGGATACCGGGAGAGCACCTCGTCGAGACGACCACCGGTGCCGCAGTCGCCGTAGACCACGATCACGCGTTCGTACCGGGGCACGAGCGCTTGGAGCTTTTCCTCGACCGCCGGCGCGATCTCCAGCGGAGTCATGTGCAGCTCGCTGGAGATGCCGTGCACGTCGGCATCCCACCCATGCCGGTCGACGAGCGTCTTCGTGTCGATCGCGACGGCGCCGCATGCGATGAAGGCCACCTTGGCGGCGGGGCGTGTCATGGGGCGGGGTCTCCCGCGACCGCGCCGGGCCGCACGAGCTCGAGCGGCGG
>JAOUEA010000339.1 GCA_029858935.1 Actinomycetota bacterium | reverse complement strand
GCAGGCGTGGCGCTCCGTCTCGCGGCGGAAGGCAGAACGTTCGAGGAAGGCCTGCGCGCCGTGGTGGCCATGGGCGGCGACACCGATACGAACGCCGCCGTGGCGGGGGCCCTGCTGGGCGCCCTGCACGGCTTCGAAGCGCTCCCGACGGCATGGCTCGGGCGGCTCATCGACGGTCGAGCGTTGGAAGTCGAGGCGCGGGTCCTCGCGAGTCTAGGGCTGCACGACCCACGAGTCTGAGCGAGACGAGTGACCCGAACCGCTCCTCGCGTGCATCACGTAACGCTTGGATGCAGCACGGAGACGACCCGCATACGGTTCGGAGTGTCAGCGTGACCGAGACCGAAGGGGGAGGCGATGGAACCCGGAGACATCTTCCAGTTGATCGTGAAGGCCGACGAGAAGTTGAAGTATGCGACGGCCGCCAAGGGCGACGTGCGTGCGAAGCAGGCTGCCGACCTGCTAGCCGACGCGATCCGAGAGGCAGAGGAGATCGACAACGAGGCGCTCGTCCAGCAGGCGAAGGTTCGACTGGCCGATCTCGAGGCGATGCTCGCCGCCGGCAGCTAGGGCCCGCTGGAGCGCTGTTCGCTGGTCGCCGTCGTCGCGCGCCAGCGCCGGAAGACGTCGCGCATCGCCTCGCGTTGTTCGTCGGACACTTGATCCTCGCTGAGACGGCCCGACGCCTCGATCGTCTCGCGGAACTGCTGGACCACACGGGTGCAGCCGGTGCATTCCCCCAGATGGCGGTCGAAGCGAGCTCGCTCGGCGTCGCTCATCGATCCATCGAAGTAGTCGGTGATCACCTCGACCAGTTCCCGGCAGCTCAGGTCGTTCGCGGGCTCGCTCATGTCTCTGCCTCAACCGTGAATTCGAGTTCGAGCGCCGCGCGCACTTTGGCGCGGGCGCGGTGCAATAGCACTCGTTGGTTGGTCTCGCTGAGATCCAGAGCGTTACGCACTTCGGCCGACGTCCATCCGAGCACGTCACGCAACCGGATCACTTCCGCCTGCATCGGTGGCAGGGTGTCGATGGTGGACTGCACGACGCTGAGCGTCTCCGTCGCCGCCAGCCGCTCCTCGGGCATGCCCCGCCAGTCGGCCGGCACCGTCGACCAATGGCCGGCCCACTCCTCGCCCGGTCCGAGGAACCTGTCGGGGTCGAACGTCGGCGCGTCGAGATCGTCGCCTGCCAGCGACGCGAACGGCACGCTGCGGCCCTCGCGCTGCCCTCTGGTCTTCGCGATGTTGCTCACGATGCGCAGGATCCACGTGCGCAGCGATGAGCGGCCCTCGAAGCGGCCGATCCCCTTCAGCACGCCGAGCCAGGCCTCCTGCACGATCTCCTCGGCGACTGCCTGGGAGGACACGTACATGCGCGCGACCCGCACCATCATCGGCTGGAGCCGGTCGACCAGGAACATGAATGCGTCCTCGTCGCCGGCGCGCAGCCGTTCGACCAGCTCGAGTTCGTCGCTCGCGGTCTGGGAGGTCGCATCCACGCCGCGAAGCGTAATCGGCCTGCGGCCGAAGGGGAACGGGTCAACTTAGGTCGGGCGCGTGACCTTGACGACCGGCGTGCCGTAGCCGGCCACCGAGCCGATCTGCACCTGTCCGCCGGGCCCCGGGTGACGAGCGTGGATCATCATGCCTCCCCCGATGTACATCGAGACATGGCTGACCGGAGAGTAGAAGAAGAGCAGGTCGCCCGGTTGCACCGCGCTGTAGGGCACCTCTGGATATGCCGACGCCTGGGCGGCCGACGAGTGCGGCAGTGAAACGCCGGCCTGGGCGTACGCCCAGCTCGTGAGCCCCGAGCAGTCGAAGGTGTCGGGCCCGGCGGTGCCCCAGACGTAGCTGGCCCCGATCTTCGTCTTCGCTGCCGCGATCGCGATCTGCGCGGCGCTGGCGTTCGGAGGGGGCACGAACCCGCCACCGCCACCGCCGGTCGACGTGGTGTCGCCACCGCTGGTTCCGGTGTCGCCGGCTGCCTGTGTCTCTGCTGCCGCTGCGGCCGCTGCTTGGGCTTCCTGTCGCTCCAGGTAGTCCTTGTAGTCGCGGTTCAGCTGCTGGTAGAGAGCTTCCTGCTCGCCGAGCATGCGCTCGATCTCGGCGCGTTTGGCGCCCATCTCATCGAGC
>JAOUEA010000338.1 GCA_029858935.1 Actinomycetota bacterium | reverse complement strand
TGCGCATGTTCTATGAGCTGATAAGCGCCGGTGATATCGAGGCGTTCGGTGACCTGCTGGGCGAGGACTTCGTCGAGCACGAAGAAACGCCCGGCCTCGAGCCCACGAAGGCGGGGGTCAAGGAGTTCTTCACGATGTACCGTGCAGCGTTCCCCGACCTGCGCTTCCACGTCGAGGACATCGTGGCGAGTGCGGACAAGGTCGTCGCTCGGGCCCGGGTCACAGGGACGAACGAGGCTGCGTTCATGGGCATGCCGGCGACCGGCAAGAGCGTCGACGTGCAGCTCATCGACATCGTGCGTTTCGGCGACGACGGGCTCGCTCACGAGCACTGGGGCGTCTTCGACGCCCTGGCGATGATGCAGCAACTCGGGGTCGTCCCGGAAGAGCCGGCTCACTAGAACCGACGGACCAGCGGGTTGCCGATCCCTCGGGGCCGGTCGTGTCGGTGCGCCCGGGTACGGTGCTCCTCGGAAAGAAGGAGGAGCCCATGGTGACGGTCAACGTCGTCGTGCTCGCGGGCACCGTCTCTGCGGAACCGGTCCAGCGCCGGATGCCGTCGGGTGACGAGGTCACCGAGCTCCGGCTCTCCGTTCCGGAGGCGGGCAAGCGCCTCCTCCCCCTCCCGATCGCGGCGTGGCATGCCACGGTCGGCGCTGGAGCGCTCGACGAGATCGCCAAGGGCGATCGGGTGCTCGTGCACGGGCAGCTGGTTCGGCGGTTCTACCGGAGCGGTGCCGGAGCTCGCAGCCTCACCGAGGTGGTCGCGAGCGGCATCAAGAAGCTCGACCAGCAGGATCCAGGGGCATCATGACCATGCCTGTGCGAGGCTTCGGCCAGAAGTAGGTGGACTTCTGCGGGAGTCGCTCACCTCGCTCGATCACCGCCGAGATGCGCTCGGGCGTGGTCGGCGGCAGCAGGTAGACGGCGACAGCATCGCCACGGCGAAGGGTTGCGACCGCCTCTTCGGCATCGGGGAGGTACCGCAGCGAGCCCGGGGGGCATCGCCCGTCGAGGATCTCGGCGTGCAAGGCTCGGACGGTCGGCGGCTCCGCCTGCAATCGTCGAACCCGGAGATCGAGCTCTCCTTCGGCATCGATCGTGACGATGGCGACCGTACCGTCGTCGTCGACTGCTGCCAGTGCTTCGGTCAGGCCAGGCACGGAATCACCGATCGGCGGCGGCGCCTCGCCCGCGAGCTGCACCCGGTGGAAAGGCAGCACCGGGAGGCGCTCGGCGGCCGAGTCGACGACCAGCGTCAGGACCGCATCCCATGGCCCAGGGCCGTCGGTCCGGTGTCGCTCGTCGCGGTAGCGCAGCGCCGTGGTGTAGCGATGATGCCCGTCGGCGATCAGCAGGCGCTGGTCGTCGAGCCCGGAGAGGTCGGCGGCGTCCGCCGGCACGGGCCACATGCGATGGCGCACGCTCTGCTCGTCGAGGGCCTCGAAGGGTGAGGCGTCGCCCGGATCCCCCTCTCGAACGAGCGTCTCGAGTCGGCCGTCGGAGCCATGGATCGTGCCGTAGACGGGGGACAGGTGGGTCCGGGCGGCACGCAGCAGGGCGAGCCTGTCCTGCACCGGGCCGTCCATCACGCGCTCGTGGGGGAGCACCGTCCCGCCCCAATCCTCGAGGTCCATGGCACAGATCAACCCTCGGACCGTGTGCGGCGCTGCGCCGCCGGCCGGCGTCGTCATCTCGTAGGCGTAGTAGCACGGCTCAGACGGTCGACGCAGGACGCCTCGACGCTCCCACTCGGCCAGCAGATCGGCCGCCCTGGCGTACCGGCTCGCGGACCCGTCCGCGCCCTGGGGCCCTTCGGCGAGGTCGAGGTGGACGACGTTGAACGGGCTGGCGGCCAGGTAGTCGAGCCGTCGCTCGCCGCTGATAACGTCGTACGGCGGCGCCGTGACCCGGTCGAGCGGACCGGCCACCGCAGCATCGAACACGAGTCCGGTGAACGGGGAAAGGCGAGGCACGCACCTTGTATAGCAGCCGCATGGCCCGGTCGATGCCCCCTCGATCACCGGACTCCGCGATACCACGATGATCGCGGACGACTACGAGGCGTTCCTCTTCGACCTCGACGGCGTGCTGTATCGAGGCGATGATCCCGTGCCGCACGCGGCAGAGGCCCTGGGCCGACTCCGGTCGCTCGGC
>JAOUEA010000005.1 GCA_029858935.1 Actinomycetota bacterium | reverse complement strand
GGAACGCCGGGAAGCGGCACGATCGAGCCGATCTCCTGCCCTTGTCCGACGTACTCGAACGACGTGACGTAGTGCTCCACGCCGCCGTGGTATGCCGCGAGGGTCGTCGTGCGGAGCAGGTTGATCGTGCCGTTCGGTGTCACCAGGCCCCCGCATGCGAGCGCGGCGCCGACGGGTCCGATCACCACGACCGCGATCGTCAGAACAAGCAGCGAGGAAGGGCGAAGCATGCGGCGAGCGGTTCCCATCGGGGAGCCCCTTTCAGGATCGTCGGCCGCAGGAAGGACCGGATCGGCCCGTCTTCGGCGCGAGGTTGACGACTCCGACGGTCGGACGACCCGCCCGGGTTCCCGAGCGCCGGGCTCCTCGCCAGAGCGTCGCTTGACAGTGTTTCGTCGGCGCCCATACCGTTCGGTGACGAACGACCTTCCGGGTCCAGACGTCGACGGGGGAGGGAAGCACGACGAGCCGCGCCATCGTCGAAGGCATCGAGGTCTCGACCGAGCACTGGATCGGTGGCGAGCGTGTGCCGTCGACGGACGGGTTCGTCGATTTCTCCCCGATCGACGAGCAGCCGATCGCCGAGGTCTCGCGCGGTGGATCCATCGAAGCCGACCGAGCGGTCGGCTCCGCTCGTGGGGCGAGCGCCACGTGGGGTTCGATGCCCCCGAAGGAACGCGCCGACGTGTTGCGGCGCGTGGCCGACGGCGTCGAGGCGCGCGTGGCGGAGCTGGCGGCCGTCGAGACCCGCGACAACGGGTCGCTGCTGCGCTCGATGCGCACCTCCGTGATGCCGCGCGTGGCGAGGAACTTCCGGTTCTTCGCAGATCAGCTGCTCGCCCTCGAGACCGGCCGCAAGGAGTACGAAGGCTTCGCCGAACGCGTGGCCTGGGATCCGAGCGGGGTCACGGTCGTGATCACGCCCTGGAACGCCCCGCTGATGCTCGCGACCTGGCGCGTGGCTCCTGCCCTCGCGGCCGGGAACGCGGTCATCCTCAAGCCGCCCGAATGGGCGCCCCTCACGGCGTCGATGCTCGCCGACATCGCCCATGAGGCCGGCCTGCCCGACGGCGCCTTCAACGTGCTGCAGGGCGTCGGCGACGAGGCCGGCGCCGCGCTCACCGCGCATCCCGGCGTCGACCGCATCGCCTTCACCGGGTCGGTGCCCACCGGCACGCTCGTCGCCCAGGCCGCAGGCGCGAACCTCACGCCGGTCTCGCTCGAGCTCGGCGGCAAGTCGCCGTTCGTGGCGTTCGCCGACGCCGACCTCGACGCGGTCGTGCAGCAAGCGGTGAACCAGTTCGACAACGCGGGCCAGGTGTGCCTGGCGGGGACTCGGCTCATCGTCGAGCGCTCGATGCACGACGCATTCCTCGAGCGGTTCGTGAAAGCTGCGGGCGCGATCGTGCAAGGGGACCCTCGCGAGGAGACGACCGACATCGGACCGCAGATCACTCGCGAGCACTTCGAGCGTGTCGACGGGTTCGTGCAGCGCGCGAAGGCCGACGGTGCCACCGCCGTGTTCGGAGGCGGTCCCAACGACGAGCTGGGCGGCCTCTATTACCGCCCCACGCTGTTCACCGACGCACCACTGGGTTCGGAGATCCTGATGCGTGAGGTGTTCGGACCCGTGCTGACCCTGCAGACGTTCGAGACCGAAGACGAGGCCGTCGAGCTCGCCAACTCGACGCGATACGGCCTCGCGGCCATCGTGTACACGGGCGACGAGGCCCGGGCCGAACGCGTGAGCTCGGCGCTGGTGGCCGGCACCGTGTGGGTGAACTGCTTCTTCGTGCGAGACCTCGCCGCTCCCTTCGGCGGCGCCCGCGGCTCGGGCATCGGCAGGGAAGGCGGCCCGTGGAGCTTCGACTTCTACGCGGACGTCAAGAACGTGTGCACCGCACCCTGGAACTGAACCCGAAGCAAGGAACCGAGGACAGGAGGAGCGACGAGATGGGCGAAGTCGTCGGCGCGGCCCTGGTGGCCCACGTTCCCACGATCATGCTGCCGGAGGAGACGAGGCGCGAGATCAACGATGGCAACGAGATCACGCTGGTGCCGGGCTTGCGCCGAATGAAGAGCGAGTGCCTCGATCGGCTGGGGCCCGACACGGTGATCGTGTTCGATACCCACTGGGAGTCGACGTTCGAGCACATCGTCACGGCCCACGAACGGCGGCAGGGAAGGTTCACGAGTCATGAGCTCCCGCGGGGTATGGCGGGCATCCCCTACGACATGCCCGGGGACCCCGACCTCGCCACGACGATCGCCGCCCAGGCCGATGGGCGCGACGACTGCTGGATCCTCGCCAGCGACGATCCGTACCTGCCGATCTTCTACGGCACGGTCAATGTGTGGACCTTCCTCGGCGACCCCGGAACGAGATGGATCAGCGTCGCGCTCAACCAGTGCTGCACGACCGAGGACTTCCTGCTATTCGGATCGCTGATCGGCGACGCGATCGCCCAAAGCGACCGGCGCGTCGTGCTCCTGGCTTCGGGCGGCATGACGCACCGGTTCTTCCCGTTCCGGGAACTCCGCCAGCACGAGAGCTCGAAGGTCCCCGACAACATCCTCGGTCTCGAGAGCTACGAGGCCGATCAGCGGGTGATCTCGATGATGCGCGAGGGGGATCACGCGGGCATCATCGATCGGATGCCCGAGTATCGGAAGGCGGCCCCTGAGGGGCACTTCGGTCACTATCTGATGATGGCGGCCGCGCTCGGGGGAGCCCGGTGTCAGGCCCCCGGCGAGCTGTTCAGTGAGTACGAAGCTTCGGTCGGCACGGGCCAGGTGCACGTCTGGTTCGAGCGCCCCGCCGGCGGCTGGACCGGGTCGGGAGCCTGACCGACTGGGCCGCCGGGTCGTACGCCTCAGGCGATCACGGCCGTGCCGCCGGCCCGAGCGAACGCTCCGATGCCGGTGGCGGTCGCTCCGATCTGCTCGGTGCTGATCGCGATCGGCCGGGTCATCGGTGGGAACAACAGCCACACGAGCGAGCCCCCCATGTGCCGGATCACGGCCCTGCCATCGGGCTCGACCCTGATCTCCTCGAAGTGCACGGCGCGGAGCGCCCGCTCGAGCCGTTCGTCAGAGGCGAGGTGTTCGGCGAGCCGCTCTCCGGCTCGGTCGCCCTTTCGAGGTCGGAACGACATGCCCTGCATGCGCACGACGCCTCGGCCCTTCACGCGCACCCCGCCCGCCGTCGCGGGCAGCACGGGCTCGGCGGTCGAGACCTCCATCGCATAGGTGCCGCCGAAGATGCGGCCGCCGGTCGACACGAGCTCGACGCGCAGCGTGGGGCGCCCTGCCCGGGCGAGCGTCGTGCGCAGCTCGCGCCGCCGCCCGTCTTCACGGTAGCCGGCAGCCGCGAACGCCTCGACGTCGCGCTCGAGCACGGCTCGGGCGCGGCTGCGGGCGCGCCGACGCACCGGGCCTCCTCGCCTCGACCTCAGCCCCGTCCGCGCTCGTGCTCTTCGGGCATGAGCTCGGCGATGTGCTCGGTCTCCTTGTAGACCTCCTTGAGCGGCACCGGCTTGAACATCGAACCGAGGCCGTAGGTGAAGGTGTTGTACACGAGTGAGAACACGATCGAGATCGCGAGGAAGATGCCGAAGTTCCGATAGATGTTCGACTCGATCTCGGGCACCGGGAAGACGTTCACCATCGCCACGATGAGCAGCACGATGCCGATCAATTGCGGAACGGGCCACAGTGGCGAGCGATACGGACGCTGTGCCTGCGGCTCCTTGATCCGCAGCACGATCTGAGAGATGTGGATGATGATGTACGCGAGCGCCCATCCGAGCACGCCGGCCAGGATCAGCTCGATGAAGCCGCCCTCGAGCGTCTGGTCGGTCACGTTCAGCCAGATCGGGGGGATCGACACCAAGATGATGCCGATGGCCGGTGCGCGCGTGCCGGGCGTCAACCACCCGAGGATCGCCGGCAGCTGGCGGTCCTGCGACATGCCGTAGATGATGCGCGGCACGCCCGCCGCCACGGCGTTCAACGTCGAGATCGTGGCAGCGACCGAGAGGATGCCCATCCACCACTTCCCGAGGTCGTCGAACATGGCGATGGCGACGTTCATGTTCGTGATCTGAGTCGGGTCGCCGAGGACGTCGGGGGGGAAGTACCGGGTGGCGGCGATGCCCCACAGGAACATGGGAACGGCGACCAACGACAGACCGATGAACATGCCCCACGGGATCTCGCGGCCGGGGGCGCGCAGTTCCTCCGCGAGCGGGCACGTGTACTCGACCCCGACGAAGGTGAAGGTCGCCAGTGCGATCAGCGACAGCAGCAGATCCATGTCGAAGGGGATCGTCGGCAGGGCGGAGCCCACCGGGTCGCCGACACCCGCGAGCCCGGCGATCCCGAAGATCAGCAGCGAGCCCGCGAGCAGGAACGTCAGCGGCACTTCGATCGCCGCGAAGGCCCGGATGCCGAGCATGTTCACTGCGGCGATGCCCACGACGATGATCACCACCCACCACTTGAACGTGAGCCCGAGGTCGAGGAAGGCGGGGTCGGACAGGATCGTCGCCGACAGGAACGCCTCCGACGAGCCCGGGAAGATCACGATGGCGAAATACCCGACGAACACAGTGACGGTGGCGAAGAACGGGCCGAGGCCGGCACGAACGTACTCGTTCATCGAACCGGCCTTCGGGATCATCGTTGCGAGCTCGGAGAAGCTCATCACCTGGGCGTACATCACCACCAGAGCGATGATCATCGCGTACAGGCCGATGGTGCTGGCCGCGTAGAGCTGCGGCACGGTCACCATGACCGTGGTGGCCAAGATCAGGCCGAACGTGGCGCTGATGGCGGTCGGAAGGCCGATCGATCCGGTCCGCAGGCCTCCGTCGGTGGTGTTCGTCGCCATCCGAGTCCCCCTCCTCGAGCGTGCGAGTGCCGTCGACGTCCTCACTGGTACGGTCGTTCGGTATCGGGATGCTATGCACGGGTGGTGGAACGGCGCAAGCGCCGGCCGTGGTGCCGGCGGGCAACGGGGGCATACCATCTCCCACATGACCGCACCGGACGGACCCCTTCGACTCGATGCTCCCCGGGAAGACGCGCTGGAGCACGCAGCACGCCTGGTCGCCGACGCATGGCGGAGCTTCGATCGATTCCGTCCCGAGGAACCGCCGCTCGACGAGCGGGTGCGCCGGCTGCTCGAGAGCGCGTTGCCCGCGAACCCGTCGCCGGTGCACGACGTACTCGACGACGCTGCCCGCATCCTCGACGAGTCGATCGCGCAGGCGCGACCTCGGTACTTCGCCTTCATCGGCTCGAGCGGGCTGGAGATCGGCACGCTCGGAGACTTCCTCGCGCATTCCTACGACATCAACCTGGCGGTCGACGCTCGAGCAGCGACCCAGATCGAGGACCAGGCGGTCGGCTGGGTGGGGGAGTTCATCGGGTTCCCGGCGTCGGCGGGTGCGTTCACGAGCGGCGGAACGGTGAGCAACGTCACCGCGATCGCGGCGGCGCGAGAACGGGCGCTGCCGGGCTCCCGTCACGCGGGGCTCGGTGGCCGGCGCCTCGCGGTCTACTGCTCGCAGGAGGTGCACTATTCCGTCACGCGAGCGATCGAGCTGCTCGGCATCGGCTCGGACAACCTGCGGGCGGTCGAGATCGACGGACTCCGCCGCATGCGCCCTGACGCGCTGGACCGTGCGATCGCAGAGGATGTCGCCGCGGGCGTGATCCCAGTGGCGGTGGTCGCCACGGCCGGAACGACGCTCACGGGGGCGATCGACCCGCTGGATCGCGTGTCGGACGTGTGCGAGGCGCACGGGGTCTGGCTCCACGTCGACGGAGCCTATGGCCTGCCCGCTGCCTCGGTGCCCTCGCGGATCGAGATGTTCGCCGGGCTCGCGCGCGCCGACTCGTGCTCGGTCGACGCCCACAAGTGGCTGTACCTGCCGAAGGCCTGCGGCGTCGTGCTCGTGCGCGACGATCGAGCGCTCGCGAGCGCGTTTAGCCACGAGCAGGGGTATCTGCCCCACCAGCAGCACGAGCTGCACGCCGCCGACATCACCTTGGAGTACTCACGGCCGTTCCGGGCGCTCAAGCTCTGGCTGGCGTTCAGGGCCCACGGGGCGGCGCAGTTCCGTGAGGCGATCGAACGCAACCTCGCCGAGGCAGACCTGCTCTACCGTCGCGCGCAGCACACCGAGGACTTCGAGGTCATGGAAGCGCCGCCGCAACTGTCGATCGCGCCGCTGCGCCACGTGCCGCCCGACGTCACCGACCTGAACGCCCACAACCAGGCGCTCGCCGAAGCGATCCAAGCCGACGGGCGCGTGTACCTGGCTCCGGCGCTCATCGACGACGAGGTGTGGCTGAGACCGTGCTTCGTGAACTATCGAACCACCGACGACGACGTGCTCGCGCTGCTCGAGGTGGCGCGGGAGCTCGGCGAGAGGCTCGCTCGGACCGGGAGCGCGGCGTGACCGACGCTGCCCGTTCCGATGACAGGCCCACCCCCGCGGACGGCTTGCTGGCGGCCGAGAGGAAGGTGCAGGAGACGCTCGGCGACCTCCCGCTGGACTTCCGCGCGATGGGGGCGATCTCGAACCTGTTCCGCAGCTCGGCCGCGATCCGCCGGCACATGGAAACCCGGGTGCTGGGGCCCGATCGCCTCAGCTGGACCTCGTTCGTGGGCCTGTGGGTGCTGTGGGTCTGGGGCGAGATGGAGGCGCGTGAGTTCGCCGCGGCCGTCGGCATCAGCCGGCCGACCGCGACGGGTGTGATGAACACGCTGGAATCGCGCGGGTACGTCAGACGTCGCAAGGACCGCCGAGACGGGCGCATGGTGATCGTGGCGCTCACTCCGGCGGGCCGCACGACGATCGAGGTGCTCTTCCCGAAGTTCAACGACGAGGAGCGCGCGGTCGCAGCTCACCTCGACGCTCGCCAGCAGGAGGAGCTCGCAGCGATGCTCCGATCGTTGCTCCGGGCGGTCGCGCCGAGCGGTGCCCCTCCGGGCGCCGGATCGGTCGTCTAGAGAAGAGGCACCTTCGGCGTCATGGGCATCGATCCGCGACCCCGGCGACGATACGGCGCAAGAGGTGGGGGATCGTGGCGGGATCGTCGGTGAATTGGCTTGGCTTGACGCAGATCGTTCCGAATCCGCGCGCGAGCTGCTCGGGGATCTGATCAAGGGCGCTCTCGAGCGGTGCGGGCCGAGTCGCGTCGGAAAAGATGCCCCGGGTGCCGCCGATCATCTCGAGTGAGCCAAGATCGCGTCCTGCGTCGCTCATCGCGGCCCCGAGTCGTGCGAGGTCGTCGTCGCTCGGGCGTCCGAGCGGATTGAACCCATGGCCGTGTTCGACGAGCCGGCGCAACAGCGGGCCGTGCAGGCGTTCGCCGCCGAACCACAGCCGTGGTCCGTCGGCCCGCCACGGCTCGGGCCGCACCCAGACGTCGTCGAACGAGTAGTGGGTACCCCGGTGTCGCACGGGGCCGTCGGAGCGCCAGATCGAGGCCCAGATCTCCAGGTGCTCGTCGAGTCGCTCGCCCCGTGTCTCGAACGGCACGCCGAGCGCCGCGTACTCGGCGCGGTGCCAGCTCACCGTCGGTTGCACCACCAGCCTGCCTTTCGCGAGCAGGTCGAGCGTCGCGAGTTCCTTGGCGATGAGCAGCGGGTGACGAAGGGGTGGGATCACGGCGCTTCCGATCAACCGCAGGTCGGTCGTCACCGACGCGATCGCCGCGAGCAGCACGAGCGACGAGGGCCAAGGGGTGGCGGGGTCCTGGTTGGCGGGCAGTGCGTACTCGCGCGGGTTCGCGGGAAGGCCGCCGGCGTCGGCTCCGCGCCCGAGCACGACGTGCTCGCTCACCATCACGCCGTCGAACCCTGCGCGCTCGGCCTCGACGGCCACGTCGACCAGGCCGTCGAGGTCGCGCGCGCCGACCAGGGTGTGGTTCTCGCTCAGCACGAGCACCAATCGGGGCGGCGTCACGCCGCCACCCGGTCGATCAGGCCATCACGCGGTCGAGCGCGCCCTGGTCGTCGTTGTGGCCCCAGAACTCCGTGGCCTTGCCGTCGCGGACGTGCATGACCCACACGGAATCCGTCGACGCGCTGCCGCTCGGCCCGGTGGCGCTGATCCGCACCATGGCCATCACGTGCTCGTCGTTGCCTAGGATGTCGTGGATCTCGTCCAGCGAGACGCGGTATCCCTGCTCCGCCATCCTCGCGAAGCGGCCCACGATCTCGGGCTTGCCTCGGTAGTCGCCCGACCATTGGTTCGAGCCGGGCACGTGCCACGTGGCGTCGTCTGCGATGCCCGCGGCCATCGACTCGAGGTCGCCCTTCATCATCGCCTCGAGCGAGCTGCGCGCCATCTCCACGTTGGGATGGTCCGCCATGCTTCCCCCTTCCTGCGAGCGTGTCCCGGGAGGTTGCAGCCAGCCTCGCACCGAGGTCGAGGTTGCGCAAGGCCGGTCCGTCAGCGGGTCGTGACGCGAACGGGCATGCGCTTGATGCCGTTCACGAAGTTGGATCGGATGCGCTCGACGGGGCCGGTGAGCTCGATCGTCTCGAGTCGCGGGATCAGCTCCTGGAACAGGATCTTCGTCTCGAGCCGAGCGAGGTGTGCCCCCAGGCAGAAGTGCGGGCCCCCGGGTCCGAACGTGACGTGATCGTTCGGCGACCGCGTCACGTCGAAGGCGCGCGGGTCAGGGAACGACTCGGGGTCGAAGTTCGCGCTGATGTACCAGGTGACGACCTTGTCGCCGGCCCTGATGTGTTGACCGCGCAGCTCGGCGTCGCGGGTGGCCGTGCGCCGGAAATGGTAGACCGGCGTCGCCCATCGCAGGATCTCCTCGGTCGCGGCCGGGATGCGCTCGGGCTCCTCGCGCAGCAGCTGCAGCTGTTCGGGATGCTGCATCAGCGCGAGCATGCCGTGGCTGATCGTGTGCCGGGTCGTCTCGTTGCCGGCGATCATGAGCAGCGCGAAGTAGTTGTGGAACTCCCGCTCGTTGAGGGCACCCTCGCTCTGGGCAACCGTCAGCGCCTGGATGACGTCGTCGGCGGGCTCATCGAGCCTCATGTCGCGCTGACGGTCGGCGTAGGCGAAGACCTGCAGTGCGGTCGGCGAACGGAACGGGAGGAGCCGATACTCCTCGGTGTCGACCTTGTCGACCACCGCCGCGCTCAGATCCGGGTCCTGGTTCGCGATCATGCTGTCGCCCCACGAGATGAGCTGTGGGGCGTCTTCCTGGGGCACGGTGAAGATCGAGCAGAGGAAGCGGATCGGCAGGTCGCGGCTGATATCGCTCACGAACTCGAACTCGCCCTTGGGCAGCGCCTCGTCGAGCACGTCACGAGCGACCTCACGGATCCAGTCCTCGTACTTGCCGACGCCACGGGCGCTGAAGCGCTTCGAACAGATCTTGCGGAGCTCGGTGTGCCGTGGGGGGTCGGTCTCGAGCATCGATCGTCTGATCTCGAGCTGCTCGGTGTCGAGCTCTTCGAGCGCCACGGCTCCGATCTCGGAGGAGTAGGTCTCCCAATTCATGTGCACGGCCGTGAGGTCGTCATAGCGCGTGACCGCCCAGAAGCCGCGGTTCGGTTCGGGCTCGGGGTGCCAGACGACCGGATGGTCCTCGCGGAGGTGGTCGAACCACTCCAACGGCACACGGTCGACGTAATTGTCGGGGTTCACCAGGTCGATCTCACCCAGCGTGTCAGCCATGTGGCCGGAGGCTCCCTCCGTCGGCGGGTCGGCGGCTCGCGGTCATGCCGCGAAGATACTTTGCGACCGAACGACAGGGCCGGTCAACTTCGCCGTGGCGTCGGCTGCCGCGCTCACGGGCCGCCGTCTCGGACGTCGTCGAAGGCCACCGACGCAACGTCGACCGCGGTGCCGCCGCCGTCGACCACCAGGGTCGTGCCGCTCACGTACGACGAGTCGTCGCTGGCGAGGAACACGGCGCAGGAGGCGACCTCGTCGGCCGTGCCCGCCCGCCGGAACGGCACGAGCTCGGTCGCGAGCAGGTACGCCTCATCGCGGGTGACGCCGCGCTCGGCCGCGAGCTCGTCCATCGACTCGTCGCCCATCGGCGTGTGCACCCAGCCAGGGCAGAGCGCATTGGCGCGGATGCCGCGCGGCCCGCCGTCGACCGCGATCGACTTCGCGAGCCCGATCATGCCGGCCTTCGACGCCACGTAGGCGGCGCTCGAGGCCGACGAATGGAACCCCGACACCGATGACACGAGCACGATCGATCCGCCGCCCCTCGCCTCCAGATGGGGCATCGCCGCCCTCACGAGGTAGAGGGCCCCCGACAGGTTGATGTCGATCGTGGTGCGCCAGACGTCGTCGGTGACGGTGCCCGCCGAGCCCCCGAACCCGACTCCGGCATTGGCCACGACGATGTCGAGCCCCCCGAACGTACGGACGGCTTCCTGCACCGCCTCCTCGGCGTGCGTCGGGATGCTCGCGTCACCGGCCACGGCGACGCCGCCGGTCGCCGCGGCAACCTCTGCGATCGGATCGGGCCGCCGGCCGGTCACCACGACCTTCGCCCCCTCGGACGCGAACATGCGCGCCGTCGCGGCGCCGATCCCCGATCCTCCGCCGCTGATGATCGCGACCTTTCCGTCGAGCTGCATCGAGCCTCCCGCCATCATGGGTCGAGCCCCGAAGGGCATGGCTTCAGTGATAGGGCATGTAGTAGCGGAGCTCCCAGTCGCTGACATCGATCGTCGAGGTGTCCTCGACCGCCGCGCCGTAGCGTTCCCACTCCCCCCGTTTCAAGATCGTGAACGCTTCCACGAGCTCGGGTCCCATCGCCTGCACGAAGCGTTCGTCGGCGTTCATGGCGTCGAGCGCCGCCGCCAGGTCCGCCGGGATGCACACGTCGGTGTCGGGCTCGGCACCCACCGGCTGCGGCGGCTTCAGCTCGAGCTCGTCCTCGACCCCGAATCGAGCCGCGTGCAGGACCGCCGCCCCGGCGAGGTAGGGGTTGGCCGCCGCGTCGGCCGAGCGCTGCTCCAATCGCGTGCCTTCGCCGCGAGCCGGCGGCACGCGCACGGTGACGCTGCGGTCGTCGTGGCCCCAGTTCGCCCAGTACCCGTTCAGCATGTCCGGCTGCAGTCGCTTGTACGCGTTGACGTGGGGCGCCATGATCGCGGCCATGCCGGTGTGGTGCTCGAGGATCCCGGCGATGCATCGCCGGGCGAGGTCGGACAAGCCTTCCGGGTCGTTCGGGTCGTGGAACGCGTTCGACCCGTCCTTGCGCCGGAAGCTGAAGTTCACGTGCATGCCGCTGCCGCCCCGGTCGTTCATGGGCCTGCCGATGAAGGTCGCCAGCTTGCCGTGGTGCTCGGCGATCTCACGGATCAGCAGCCGGAAGACGAACGCGTCGTCGGCCGCAGGGATCGCATCGTCGTAGCGGATGTTCACTTCGTAGGCCGACTCGTCGTACTCGCTTCCCCAGCTCTCCACAGGGAAGCCGCACGCCAACGCCGTCTGCACCATCGCGTCGACGCACCCCGTCGGGTCGATCGACGTGCCCGTGCCGTAGACGCGATGGCCGGGCAGCGAAACCGGTCGCCAGCCGCCGCCGCCATCGGGTTCCATAAGGTAGAACTCGAGCTCGAACGAGATCTGCGGCTCGAGTCCCATCGCACGCCACGGTTCGACCGCCTGCCGTAACACATGACGGGGATCGAGCGGCATGGGAGACCCGCCGAACGTCACGTCGCCGATCCCGATCACGGTCTCGGGTTCCCATGAGTGACGCAGTGAATCGCGATCGAGCTGCACGTCGATGTCGGGCAATCCGATGTCGAACTGCGTCTTGGGCACGGCCAAGATCTCACGGTCGTGGGTGAGCGGATACACGCCGATGCAGAAGGCGGCCCTGCCGGCTTCGGCGACTTCGCCGAAGAGGTACTTGCCGCGCTCCAGCCCGTGGACGTCGGGGTAGAGCAGTCGCAGGCGCTTGCCGTTGGTTTCCATCGATCCCCCTGGACCCGATCAGAACCGCACGGTACCGGCTGAACCACCCGTGTGCGCGGTCGGGTTTGCGCGGTCTCGTCGTTTCCGCGCAAGATACGCCTTCCGCGAGGCAGGCGCGAAGCAGGTACGAAGGAGGGCCACGGCTCCGTGACGATCGGGCACGAGGTCGGCGCGACGATCACGCTGCAGGAGCTCGAGCACGATCCCTACCCGACGTACGAGCGCCTGCGCGAGGCGGAACCGGTGAGCTTCGTGCCGGCCGTCGGCCTGTGGCTTGTCACCCGTCATGACGACGTGAAGCGCGTGACGACCGACCCCGAGACCTTTACGGCCGCGACCGAGCCCTCGACCCTCAATCGCACGATGGGCGAGAACATGCTCGGCATGGAGGGCCCGGAGCAGCAGTGGATACGGGCGATCACCGAGCCTCCGTTCCGCCCGCGCGATGTCGAGGCGCGCACCCAGGGCATGATCCCGCGACTCGCCGGCGAGCTGCTCGACGGCATCGTCGATCGCGGGGAGGCCGATCTGTTCCGCGAGTACGCCGATCCCATGAGCGTGCGCTCGCTCTGCTTCATGCTTGGCCTCGATGAGGTGCCGTGGCAGGACGTGCTCCGCTGGAACGAGGGCCTCATGCCGGGCCTCGCGAACTTCGAGGGCGACCCCGTCAAGCAGGCGCCTGCAGACGAGGCCGCGGGTGCGCTTCACGCCGCCATCGGCGATGTGCTGGACCGGCTCGCCGAGGAGCCCGACGGCTCGGTGCTGTCATGGATGCTGCACCACGAGGAAGGCGGCCGGCGCATGAGCCGCGATCAGATCGTGGGCAACACCACCCTGATGCTGTCGGGCGGACTGCAGGAACCGCGAGACGTGATCGCGCTCACGCTCTGGGCGCTGTTGTCCGATGCCGCGCAGTTCGAGGAGGTCCGGGCCGATCGCACGCTCGTGAAGGCCGCCGTCGAGGAGACGCTCCGCTGGGCCGGGCCGGTCGGCACGGCAACGCGGCAGGCCACGCGCCCGGTCGACCTCGCCGGCGTGCACCTCGAGCAGGGCGCCCTGATCGGCGCGGTGCTCTCCTCGGCCAACCGCGATCCTCGCCGATGGACCGATCCGGACCGGTTCGACATCCACCGCAAGGAAGGCGCCCACCTCGCGTTCTCGGCCGGAACCCACTTCTGCCTGGGCGCCTGGTTCGGACGTCACCTCGCTCGAGTCACCCTCGACCTCGCGCTCGACCGGCTCCCAGGTCTCGCCTTGATGCCCGAGCGGCCCGTCACGCTCTCGGGATGGGAGTTCCGCGCGCCCGATTCCCTGTGGGTCCGATGGGCTCCGTAGGAGGCGATCGACCGCCGGATCGTGTCGGTGGAGGGATCAGCGGCGCCGAGGCGGCCTTGCTCGAGACGATGCGCTGAGCGAAACCGTTCGCCGGGGCCGGTCAGTGGCAGTCGGCGCTGCCCGAGTCCTCGTAGCCCGACGAGCCTTCGGCCAGGAATTCCCAGTCGTAGCTGCCGTCGTGCAGGGTGAGCTTCAAGACCCCGAAGGTCCGGTCGGTCGCGGTGGCGCTATTCGGAAGCCGCGCGCCCGTCGCCGCCAGGCCACGGTGGCTCTCCCCGCCCACGCCCACGACCCATTGGACCATGCCGTCGGGATCTGATGCGCCCGAGGCGTTCTGAGGCTCGAACCGCTCGTAGAAGTGGGCGTCGCCTCCCAAGATCATCTCGACGCCGGCGGGGACGAGGTCGCTCCAGAAGGGCTTCATCGCCGCCGAGACCTGCGAGCCCGTCTCTTTCGAGCGGAACCGAGGCTCATGGAGCAGGGCGATCGTGCACTGCGCGGAGCTCGCCGCGAGGTCCTGCTCGAGCCAATCGTTCTGGGCAGAGCCTTCGCCACAGCCACCCGGCACGTATGAGCACTCGGAGTTGAGTGCGATGAAGTGCCAGCCGCCGACGTTCCAGCTGTGGTAGCCGCGGGGCTGCGGTCCGCCGGCGGCGCCCCAATAGGCGAAGTAGCCGTCGGGGCCGGCGGCGCCGCACCCGGTGCCGGTCGTGCCGAGATCCTCGTCGGACAGGATCGCGTGCGTGATGTCCTTGAACGCTCCCCAGGTCGAGCCGTACGACTGCCGGTAAGCCGACAGTCCTCCACAGTCGTACTGGGCGTCGCCGAGCGTGAGCACGCGATCGGCGCCCTCGAGCAGTTGCGCGGTCCACCGCTGGCGGCACCTGGAGGCCCGCCCGTTGCCCCCGTTGTAGGCGGGGTCGGCAGGGTCGCACGCGATGTCGCCCGCAGCCATCACGGTGATCGGGGCGTCGGGCGGGGGAACGAGGACGCCGTGAGGAGACGAACGTGGTGATGACCCGGCCGCGTTGAAGGCCGCGACCTTGTAGGAGTAGGAGGAACCCGCCAGCACGTCTCGATCGCGGTAGGTCTCGGTCGAGACCGAGGCGATGCGCACCCCGTCCCTGTACACCCGATAGCCGGTGGCCCCTGGGCTCTCGTCCCATGCGAGATCGACCCGGTGGGATGTCGCCGTCCCGCGCAGTCCCGTCGGGGTGGTCGGCACCGTGATCGCGCGTTCGCAGCCGGTGTGCTCGTCTCCGGGATCGAGCAGACATCGATCGACGCCACGCCGACCTCGCAGCCGATCATGCCCGGAGCCGTCGGTCCCATCGAGTACGTCGCGGCCGGCCCCGCCGAGGAGCGAATCGGCATGAGCGCCTCCGATGAGGGAATCGGCACCGGGCCCACCAACCACGTGGTCCTTGCCGGCGTTCCCGTGGATCTCATCGGCGCCCCGACCACCGCGCAGGACGTCGTCGCCGCCGAACCCGAGGATCCGATCCTTCCCGCCGAGCCCGCAGATCACGTCGGGTCCGCTGGTGCCGTGGAGCCGGTCGTTCCCGGGCGTGCCGGTGATCGTGCAGCGGGTACGCGCGACGCCGTGGGGTGTGTCGGACCAGGAGACGACGCTCGTCGTCATCGTGAGGGCGATCGCGATCGCGAGGCGGAGCCACCGCGGCACGCGAGCGTTCCCTGGCGATCGCTGGGGGGAGGTATCCGACATCGATGGGCTGGTCGAAGTTTGCGGGCGGTCGATCGAGTCCGGGTCGAGCCATCACCGTTCCACGTCTGCGACGTTGGGTCAATCAGCCGGATGGGCCGCACTTCCGATCGGGCGGAATGCCGACCGCCAACGCGTAGGATCGAGCGATGGACGAGACGCCGCGCAGCCCTGCGCGCGCCGAAGTCGTCGGCTCGCTGCTACGTCCGCCCTCGCTCAGAGCTGCGATCGAGGCCTTCTACGAGCCCGGACACTCGGCGGTGCTCGACGAAGAGCGCGCGAAGGACCGGACGGCCCTGCAGGAGGCCGAAGACGACGCGATCCGCGAGGCCGTGCGGCGCCAGCGAGATCGCGGGCTCGACGTGATCACCGACGGCGAGTTCCGACGGTGGATGTTCATGAACTCGTTCTTCGACGCCGTGAGCGGCGTGCGCACCGGCAAGACGGTGTCGTTCCGCAACGATCGCGGTGACGACGTCGCTCTGACTGTGCACGAGATCGTCGCGCCGCTCGAGCCTGTGGACTCTCCCGGAGCCCACGAGGCCGCGTTCATGAAAGAAGCAGCCGGCGAGATGCCGTTCAAGGTGACGTTCCCGGCGGCATCGATCTTCGCGCACCCGTTCACGACGGTCGAAGGCGCCTACGGCAGTGTCGCCGAGTTCGTCGATGCGGCGGTCGCGATCGAGCGGCGGCTGGTGGCCGAAGCGATCGACGCAGGCGCCCGGTACGTGCAGTTCGACTTCCCGCTCTACCCCTACCTCGTCGATCCCGCCTGGATCGGCCGGTTCCGGGGCGCAGGTCACGACGTCGCCGAGCTGCTCGAGCAGGCGCTCGCCGCCGATACGGCCGTGCTCGACGGCATCCCTGACGACGTGACGGTCGGGCTGCACATCTGCCGGGGCAACTTCCGTTCGTCGTGGATGTGCGAGGGCTCGCTCGAGCCCGTCGCTGAGCGAGTGTTCGGTGGGCTCGCGTACGACTCGTTCCTGGTCGAGTGGGACGACGAGGGTCTCGACGGAGGCTATGCGCCCGTCCGTCACCTCCGAGACGGCTCGATCATGGTGATGGGGCTGATCAGCTCGAAGACGCCGGAGGTCGAAGACGAGGACGACCTTCTCCGCCGCATGGAGGAAGCGGCCGGGCACGCGGGCGGCATGGAGCGGCTCGCGATCAGTCCCCAGTGCGGGTTCGCGAGCGTGATGGTCGGCAACGAGACCAACGAAGATGCCCAGTGGCGCAAGCTCGAGCTGGTGGGTGCGCTCGCCGATCGTCTGTGGGGATGAGGCCGGTGCGCGTGCTCGTGCTGAAGCCGCAGGAGCTCTCTCGCTCCGGGCACGTGGGCGAGTCGCTCCGCGAGCGCGGGGCCGAGATCACCGAGCATGTGCTCGTCGACGACGGACCACCGCCGGCTCTCGACGGCTACGACGCGATGGTGGTGACCGGCGCGCCGTGGTCGGTCTACGGGGAGGAGGTTCGCCCGTGGATCGGCGCGCTGCTCGCTCGGCTCCGCGACGCGGTCGAGCAGGACGTGCCCGTGCTGGGTATCTGTTTCGGTGCCCAAGCGTTCGCCGAGGCCATGGGGGGGTGGGTGGCCAGGGCGCGCGATACCGAGGTGGGTCTGCGCGAGGTCTCGACCGACGACGCGGCGCTGGTGCCGGCGGGGCCGTGGTTCATGTGGCACGGCGACACGTTCGGACCTCCCGACGGGGCGACCGTGATCGCTCGCACCGATGCCGGTCCGCAGGCGTACACGCTCGGCCCGCACCTGCTGGTGCAGTTCCATCCGGAAGCGACCGCCGACATCGTGACCGCGTGGCTCGCCTACGACGACGCGGACTTCCACGCGGCCGGCGTCGACCCCGCCGAGACGCTTGCGGCGATCAGGGCGGGAGCGGCCGACTCGAAGCGCCGGGCCGACGCCATCGTCGACCGCTTCCTCCGTGAAGCCGGAACCGGCCGCGCCTAACCGACGAGCGGAAGCCGCGCCCGCGGCCACGCGCGGAGCGCGAGCAGCTGCACGAGGCCCGCAGCATCGATCGCGGGCGACCCGTCGTAGGAACCGATGCCGCCCGCGGTGAAGAGGCCGGCGACGTCCCGGCCCTCACGCCAGGCCCGATCGAGATAGGCGTCCAGGGCGGCCTGCACTCCGGCGATGCTCGTGGTTGCATCGAGGGCAAGCAGGTTGCGGAACCACACCGCGTTGAACACGGGCGGGTGCCTCCAGGTGCGATCGGCCCCGAAACGTCGCAGCGACGACGCGGCCGTTCGCCGCGCCTGGTCGAGCGGGCGAGCCTCGCCGGTCGCGGCGTGCAGCAGCGTGTGCGCGCCGACCGCGGAGCCCTGATTGTAGGTCCACAGCGTGGCATCGACACGGCGGTGGTCGATGTGGTCGGCGTAGAGCTCGCCACGGACCCGCAGCGTGTCGTCGAGCCAGGCGAGCGTGTGCCGGCCGAACGCGAGCGTCGCCTCGTCGCCGTCGGCCAGGTGCAGCCGCAGGGCGAGCTGGGCCGCCGGCGCCGCCGAACACGTGTGCCGGGCGCGCCGCCCCTCGACCCAGCGCATGCCGCCGTCGGGGTCCTGGCCTTCGCGCACGAACCGGAACACCTTCCGGGCGCGGCGAAGCCACCGCGCCTCGCCCGTCTGCAGGTGCAGCTGCGCGAAGCACAAGCCCAGCCAGGCATTGTCGTCGTAGTAGCGGCGTCGGGCCCGCGGCGTCGGCCGGTATCCGTCGCCCGAGGCGAACCGGCGCAGTCCGACCACGAGCCGTTCCACGTCGTCGAGATCGTCGGTCAGCTCGGCGAGGTCGATCGCCGCCGCGAGCACCTGACCGACCGGCCACACCGGCGCGAGGGCCCGGCGCCCGGCATGCTCGAGCACGGTGAGGGCCCCACGCTCACCCGGGCGCAGGCACGCGAGCGAGAGCGCCCGCCACGCCTCGATGGCCCGCGTCGACGGTTCCCCGGCCGGGTCCCGCGTCACGACGCCGGTTCGAAGAGCTCGACCACGTTGCCCGAGGGATCCTCGACGAGGATCTGCCGTCCGCCCGGACCCTCGACGATCTCGTTGCGGAACACGGCGCCCATCGAGCCGAGCTCGCCGACCCTCGACTCGAGATCGTCGACCTCGATCACGGCCCTGTTCCAGCCGCCCGGTTGGGGCTCCCGTCCGTCGGGCATCGGCCGCGCCGCCGAGCTCGCGGGCCCCGCGAGCCACAAGACGAGGTCGCCGCGTCGCACGATCGCCATCGCGGGACCGAACCGCTGCATCTCCTCGAAGCCCAGCCTGTCGACGTAGAACGAGACAGCCGCGCCGACGTCCGACACGAGGTAGCGCATCGTCGCCATGGTCGAGATCACCCCTTCCTGGGAGGGCGAACCCCCCGGAACTCCCAGTCGCCGCCCATCGCGGTCGAGATCACTTCCTCGCTCGCGCTGGGTTGCGCTCCGACGTCGTCGCGCACGGCGACCGATCCCTCGACGATCGCATTGCGCAAGACGCCGAGGCCCTCGACCTCGACCTCGACGACATCGCCGGGTTGCACCGAGCGCGAGTTCGCGGGGGTCCCCGACAGGATCACGTCACCTGCCTCGAGGGTGATCGTGCGAGCGATGTCGGCGACCAGGTAGTGCATGTCCCAGAGCATCTCGTCGGTGTTCCCGCTCTGGGCGATCGCGCCGTTCACGCGCGTCTCGATGCTCTTGCCGTGGAAGTCCCAGTCGGTGACGAGCCCGGGGCCGAGCGGGCACAACGTGTCGGACCCCTTGACCCGCAGCATCGAACCCGCGTCGGTGTCGCGGAAGTCGTGCAGCCCGTAGTCGTTGCCGATCGTGTACCCCTGGATGAACGCTCCGGCTTCGTCGGGAGCGATGTGACGGCAGCGTTGGCCGATCACGATGCCGATCTCACCCTCGTAGTTGAGGTATCGGCACCGAGGTGGCCGCACGATCTCGCCGCCGTGCGCGTTGAGCGACGAGATCGGTTTGTGGAAGTAGGTCGGCGCTGCTCCCGTTTCCGCCTGGAACTCCGCCCGCCGGCTCTCGTAGTTGAGGTGCACGCACACGACCTTGGTCGGCACCACCGGGGGCAGGTGGATCGGGTCGTCGAGCGGCATCGAACGCCCATCGGGTGCGACCAGCTCACCGTCTTCTCGGACGACCGTGGTCGGCGAGCCATCGAGCAGGATGCGCCGCGTTTCCATCGATCTCCCCTCTGTGCGGTGCTTCGATGGGGCAGCGTACGATAGCCGGGTGTCCGAGCTGCAGGGGTTCATGGTGCCGCGCACGTCGCGCGGGCGTGCCTCGATCGTCCCGAGCCCGCCGTGGCACTACTCCGGTGACGTGCTGACGGTGGAGTACCGCACCGATCCGGCCAACGTCGAAGCGCTGCTGCCTCCCGGAGTGGGTCTGGCCGACGACGATCCAGGGGCCGTGGCGATCATCTGGGCCGACTGGCAGAGCTGCTCCGAGTCGCGCGAGGAACTGCTCGACCCCGTGCGGTCTCAGTACAAGGAAGCCTTCGTCGTCGTGCGGTGCTCCTACGGCGGCGAGACCTACTCGCGCTGCGTCTTCATCTGGGTCGACAAGGACTTCGCGCTCGCCCGCGGGTGGTACCAGGGCTACCCGAAGAAGCTCGGCCAGATCTGGGTGACCCGGCCCGTCACGGTGGGCAGGGCCGGTCCGAGGTTGGAACCGGGAGGCACGTTCGGGGCATCCCTGACCGCCAACGACCGTCGGCTGGCCGAGGCGACGCTCACGCTCACGGGAGAAAGCGAGACCGGCGGGTTCGTCAATGCCCTTCCGATGCTGCACTCGCGCTACTTGCCCAACATCGACCCGGTGCTGCCGGCCTCCATCGACGAGCTCGTCACGATGCGCTCACGCGACGTCGATCTCGGCCCCGTGTACGTGGGAGAGGCCTCGGTGTCGCTGCACGAGGCGCCCGCCGAGGAACTGGCGTCGCTCGAACCGATCGACACGATCGCGGGCTACTGGCGCCAGGTGGGGGCGACCTTCGTCGGAGGCACGGTGCTCGAGGGCTGAAGCCGGGTCCGGGTCCAAGTTCGATTGCGATAGCCTCGCGTCGTCATGCGACTCCTGCGCTTCCGACACGGCGACCGCATCGCCACCGGCGCCGCCGACACCCACGACGACATCGTTCGCGTGCTCGCCGGGACCTTCTTCGAGGACCCCCTGCCGACCGGCGAGGAGATCCCCCTCGACGACGTGTACCTGCTCGCTCCCGTGCTGCCGTCCAAACTCGTGTGCGTGGGCAAGAACTTCGCTGCGCACGCGGCAGAGTTCGGGATGACGGTGCCCGATGAGCCGCTGCTGTTCCTGAAGCCGTCGACCGCGGTGATCGGGCCGAACGATCCGATCTCGCTGCTGCCGGTGAGCCGCCGCATCGACTACGAGGGAGAGCTGGCCGTCGTGATCGGGCGACTCGCCAAGGACGTGCGCGCCGAGGACGCCTATCGGGTGATCCTCGGCTACACCTGCGCCAACGACGTGACGCTGCGCGACCTGCAGAAGACCGACGATCAGTGGGCGCGAGCCAAGGGGTTCGACGGCTCAGCGCCGATCGGTCCCTGGATCGAGACCGACCTCGACCCCAACGACGCAATGGTCCAGACGCGCCTGAACGGGGAGGTACGCCAGCAGGGGAGCACGACCGACATGGTCTACGGCGTCGCGACGCTGGTCGAGTACATCACGTCGTTCATGACGCTGCTCCCCGGTGACGTGCTGCTCACGGGCACGCCCGAAGGCGTGGGTCCCCTCAGCGCGGGCGACGTGGTCGAGGTCGAGGTCGAGGGCGTCGGCACCCTGGCGAACACGGTGCGATGAGCGAGGTGCCGGTCCGCTGCCGATTCGCACCCGCGCCGAGCGGATCGCTGCACGTGGGCAACGTGCGGAGCGCGCTGTTCTCGTGGCTCTTCGCACGCCATCAGGGCGGGACCTTCGTGCTGCGGGTCGAGGACACCGATGCGAGTCGCGTCACCGAGGAAGCCGTCGCGGGCGTGCTCGAGGATCTCCGCTGGCTCGGTCTCGACCACGACGAGGGCCCAGACGTCGGCGGGCCGCACGAGCCCTACCGCCAGTCCCAACGACTCGAGATCTACCGTGAGCATGCAGACCGTCTGCTCGCCCAGGGCGACGCCTACCACTGCTATTGCACCGGTGAGGAGCTCGAGCAGCGGCGGAAGGCTGCGATGGCGGCAGGACAGGCGCCGGGATACGACGGACACTGCCGCGCGCTCACGCCCGAGCAGGTCGCAGCCTTCGACGCCGAGCGGCGTGCCTCGGTGGTCCGCTTCCGCATGCCGGACCGAGAGTGGGTGGTCGACGACATCGTCAAGGGCGAGGTGCGATTCGCACCCGGTCAGCTCCGGGACTTCGTCCTCGTGCGATCGGACGGTTCGCCGGTGTTCCTGCTCGCCGTGGCGGTCGACGACCTGCTCATGGGCATCACCCACGTCGTGCGCGGAGACGATCTGCTCGCGAGCGCGCCCCGCAATGCAGCGGTGATCGAAGCGCTGGGGGGAACCCCGCCTCGATACGCCCACGTTCCGCAGGTGCTCGGCCCCGACCGGCAGCCGCTGTCGAAGAGGCACGGGTCGACGAGCGTCGAGTCCTTCCGCGAACAGGGGTTCCTGCCCGAGGCATTGGTGAACTACCTCGCGCTGCTGGGCTGGTCGCCGGGCGATGACCGCGAGGTGCTCTCGCGCGACGACCTCATCGAGGCCTTCGACCTCGAGAGGGTCTCCTCGAATCCGGCGGCATTCGACACCGAGAAGCTCACGTGGCTCAACAACCGCTACATCCGGTCGCTCGACGACGACGAGCTCGGGGCGCGCTGCCTGCACTTCCTGACCGAGGAAGGGCTGATGCCCGACCCGCCGACGCTCCGAGCAGCGATGCCGATCGTGAAGGAACGGATGAAGACGCTCACGGAGGCCCCGGCGCTGCTCCGATTCCTGTTCACCGACGATCTCGAGTTGAACGAGAAGGCCGCGGGACTGATCGCGAAGGCGCCCGACGGGTACCTCGGCCGGGTGGCCGATGCTCTTGAGGCCGTCGAACCGTGGACCGCCGAGACGATCACGGCCGAGCTCGACGCCCTCGCCGGCCGGGAATCGCTGAGCCGCACGAAGGCCTTCCAGCCGGTACGGGCGGCGGTCACCGGGTCCAACGTGTCGCCGCCGCTGCCCGAATCGCTCGATCTGCTCGGGCGCGATCGCACGACCGAGCGGCTGAGGGACGCCGGCTAGTCTAGCCCAGACTAGCTTCGGGCTCCGAGCCTCAAGCGACGGGGAGCCGCCCCCGATACATGGTGCATGGGGGACCGGACCGTCCGTCGGAGGACGCTCCTCGGGAGCATCGTCGCGCTCACCGTGCTGGGAACGGCGCTGGCGCCCGCTGCGGCACCACCGGTGTCGGCCGGTCTGCGATCGGGCGAGGCCTGGGACCTGCGGCCCCAGATCATGTGGAAACCGATCCCGTTCCCGGACCTGCGCAAACGGCAGATGGCGTCGTACTCGCGACGCCACTACGGGAAGTGGTCGTGGCGGCTGCGCGAACCCGTGGTGATCGTGGAGCATCTCACCGGGGACACATCGTTCGCGGGCACCTGGAACACGTTCGCCTCGAACACTCGTCACCTCGGCGAGAAGCCGGGGACGTGCGCACACTTCTTGATCGACAACGATGGGACGATCTATCAGCTCGTCGACCCGCGCGTCCGATGCCGTCATACGATCGGCCTCGACCACGTCTCGATCGGCATCGAGCATGTCGGGCGCAGCGCCCGCGGCGTCTTGCGGAACCCGGCCATGATGCGCTCGTCGCTGCGCCTCACGCTCTGGCTCATGGCATCCAACGACATCCGGCTGCGCAACGTGATCGGCCACGGCGAGAGCCTCGAGAGCCCCTACTACTTCGAGCGATACCGCGACTGGCGATGCCTCACCCACGCGGACTTCGCGCGTCGCGACATGCGTGTGTACCGCGAGCGGTTGCGCGATGTCGCTCGGGCGAACGGGGTCCCTGTCGGCCCATCGCCCGAGTGGATCGACTCCCACTGCTGATGCACGCTCCCTAGCTCGCTCAGGTTCGGAGATCTCCGCCGACAGGCCGATGCGTTTCGGGCCTCGACCCCCTAGAGTGCCGGTTCGTGTACAGAGCGCTGCGGGGGCGCGATTTCCGCCTGCTCACGCTGTCAGCCGGGTTCTCCTCGCTCGGGGACGAGCTGGCGCTGATCGCCCTCACGATCAAGGTCGCCGACCTCACCGAGTCAGGCTGGGCGGTCGCGGGGCTGCTGCTCTGCGGGTTGATCCCGCTCGTGATCTTCGCCCCGGCGGCCGGGGTCATCGTCGACAACTTCGAGACGCGGCGCTCTCTCGCCATCGCGACGGCCATCCAGGCCGGGGTCGCGGTGGCGCTCGCGTTCACGAACGACGTCGGGTGGATCTTCATGTTCACGTTCCTGCTGGGAACGGCCTCGGCGGTGGAGACCCCGTCGATCTACACGCTCGTGCCGAGGGTCGTGGGAGACGAGCACGCCACCGAGGCCAACGCGTACCTGGAGGCCGCCCGCTACTCAGGCATGATCGCGGGCCCGGTCCTGGCGGGCACCCTGGCCGCCGGCGTGGGCACGAAGGTCGCTTTGCTCGTCAACGCGGGCACGTTCGTCGTGATCGCCGCAGCGGCCATGCTGCTGCGCGTACGCAGGGTGGCGCCCGAGGAGGCCCGAGCTGAGGAGGGCGCCGCCCGCCAGGGCTTCCGCGTGATCCGCGGCGATCGCGTCCTGGTGGTGGCGTTCGCGGTGATCGGCGCGGTGGTCCTGTTCGCGGCCATGGACAACGTGGCCGAGGTGTTCTTCGCGCGAGAGACGCTTGCCGCCGGCGCCTGGGGATACGGCGTGCTGGCGTCGGCGTGGCTCGTCGGCATGGTCGCGGGTGCGACGCTGATCGCCCGGCGACTGCGCGACGATCGGCTGCTCTGGTCGATGGCCCTGGCGGCGGTCGTCAACGGAGCCGCCGTGTTCGCAGCCGCGGCCGCGTCGGTGTTCTGGCTGGCGGTGGCGCTGTTCGTCGTGGGCGGGCTTGCCAACGGTGTGGAAACCGTCGCGATGCGGAGCCTGATCGTTCACCGGGTGGCCGACCGGTTCCGCGGCCGTGCCTTCGCGTCCTACGGCGCACTGGTCAACGGCATGCAGATCGGCGCGACGGGGGCTGCAGGGGCGATCGTCGCCGGGCTCGGCGGCCGCGCAGCGTTGCTGATCGGCGGGATCGGCACGGCGCTGGCCGGCCTCGCGGGGTTGATCGCCTCACGCTCGCTCGACCGGCGGGAGGCATCGCCGAAGCCTCCGACTCCGACGACCGTGAAGCTCCCCGAAGCGGAACCGGGGCCGCAGGCGGATCGCCCCGGCGTGACCCGGCTTCCCGAATCGGAGCCGGTGGAACGCGCGACCGACCCCTGAGGCACGGCTTGGGCCGGGTCCCACACCGACGTCCCGGGCTCGACCCGACCGATGTCCCACGTGGCACCCGACGTTACGATCGCGGTCGTGACCGAGGCCTCGATCGAGGACGTGCGCTCGCTGTTGGAGGCTCCCTCCCCGGCGGTCCTCACCACCTGTCGGAAGGACGGCAGCGCCGCCGTCTCGCCGGTGTGGTTCCGCTGGAGCGACGACGGGTTCGAGGTCGTGATCGCCGAAGGCGATGCCAAGCTCCGCCACATCGAGCACGACCCGAGGTGCGCGCTCGTCGTGTTCGAGGCGGTTCGGCCGTTCCGCGGGGTTGAGGTGCGAGGAGAGGCGACCTGATCGCGTGCGATGTCACTCCGTTCCGAGCCGCGATCGCGAAGCGTTACCTGGGAGACCGCGATGGCGAGCGGTTCGCCGAACAGAGGACATCTAAGCCCGGGGTTCTGCTTCGGCTCGGTTGCATCGACCCGCGCATCTGGGATCTCTCGGCGATCTTGCCGACGTGAACCGGCACCATGGCTGGAGGCACGAGCGAAGACCGCGGTGCCCTGGATGGGGGGACGCGGCATGATCGGTAGTCCCAACGGGATTTGAACCCGTGTCTCCACCTTGAGAGGGTGGTGTCCTAGGCCCCTAGACGATGGGACCGAGCGCATCGCGCATCGGTTCGGCCCCGATTCTAGAGGTTGAGTCCCGGCCCGCCCACAGCGCCGTGTTGCCTTAGATGAGGCGAGGCACCAGGCCTGCGTGAGCGATTCACAGCACCCCGAAGCCGCGGCGAAGCCCGTTCGAGCACCGCCTCGAGCTTCGAGCGGGCACCGACCTTCGTGAGGATGTTCTGTACGTGACCCTGCACGGTTCGGGGGCTCAGGAACAACGCTTGGGCGACCTCTTCCGTCGTCCCCTGCGCGAGGGCCCGAAGCCCGAGGCGGCGAGTGCTTCAAGCTCGTGCGGCAGGAAGACCGACTCACCTGTTACGGCGCGCCGCACGGAATCCAGTTCGTCGGCGGCACGCTGTTTCGAGACGAAGCCGCTCGCACCCGCGCGGACGGCCTGATATCAGTGATTCGTCGATCGACGCGGTGGACGTGATCGACGCGGTGATCATTCCCGATCGGGAGGGCATCCCCGCCCGCGGATGCTCAGCCGAGGAGTTCCAGCAGGCGGCGACCCGACGCCGTGAGCTCCGAGTAGACCTCGCGCCCCTGCCGCCTGGCGTCGACGACGCCGGCGCGCCGCAGCACCCCGAGTTGTTGGGAGACCGCGGCGGGGGTGAGGTGCAGCCGATGGGCGAGTTCGCCGGTGGTCATCGGCACGCTGAGCACTCGCAGCAGGTCGGCGCGTGTGCCGCCGATCAGGTCGTCCATCGCGCCGTCGGCGCGGGTGTCCTCCGGCTCGTCCCAGAGCTCTGCGATGCCCCTTGGCGAGTAGGCCAGTGTCGGCTGCAGGCCCTCACCGACGAGCACCGCGATACCCGGCCAGTCGAACACCGCCGGGATCAGGACCAACCCGCGCCCGCCTGGCTCGATGTCCTCGCAGTGATGCTTGTCGATCACGAGCGAGTCGCCTTCCCACGTGAGCGACGGGTGCAGGTCGGCGAAGAGCAGCTCCGCGCCGCCGAGCGCGAGCTGGCGCGCGCGGTAGGTCACGTCGGCCTCGTGCAGCGCGCGGATGCGCGGCCAGTGCGGCTCGATCGTGAGCTTCCAGTACTCGCGCATCTGTTCGACGAGCCGGCCGAGGTAGGGCGCGGGGTCGTCGAGGATCTCCTGGGTCAGCGCCGGCGTGGGCACACCTTCCAGCGAGTCGATCATGTGACGGAGCTCGGCGCTGATGCGGGCGGGGTCGGTGTCCGCCACCTGGTCGAGCTCGTCCTCGAACTGAGGGAACGGCGTCTCGGGCGCCGGGGTGAGGAAGTCGGGGATATAGGGGTGTACCTGGCTGCCCCGCTCCAGCGGCGGCACGACGGCGAACAGGATCTCGAGGTCGCGACCCTCGATCGCGCGCATCGCGTCCTGCACCCATGGAAGATGCAGCGCGTGCCTCGACGGGTCGCGGAGGGCCTTGTACAGGCTCATCCCGAGCTCCCAGATGGGGGAGAAGGCGAAGCGCGTCTCCGCCAGGTCGTCGCTCGAGAGGTGGATGCTGATCGCCATCGATTTCGGGTTAGCTTAAATGCTTTCACCTCGGAACACAAGGCCCTATCCTGCGTCTTGAAACGTTGTAGCAAACGCTGAAGGAACGAACGAGAGGGAGGTGCAGTGATGATCTTCGGCTGGACCGACGATCTGTTCCGCCACCGGGAGCGGGAGCTGCGGGACGCGACCGAGCGCCTCCGCGGCGGCCGCCGCCGCATCCGTCGTCACCACGAAGTTTCCCCCGAGCGTCGCCCGCGGCCCGGGCGCTGAGGAGGAAGCCCGCGGCCCGGGCGCTGACGAGGAAGCCCGCGGGCTGGGCGCTGAGGAGGAAGCCCGCGGGCTGGGCGCTGAGGAGGAAGCCCGCGGCCTGGGCGCTGAGGAGGAAGCCCGCGCCCAGGGCGCTGAGGTGTCGGAGGGCCGCGGCGAGTCGCTCACCACGGCGCCACGGCCTCCTCCGGCCGCGTCAGTTCTCTCCTTGGTCCCGGGTGAAGCCGAGCTCCCCGTCGAACTCCATCAGCTTCTCGATGTGCATCCAGGTGTGCCTGCGCGAGATGCGCGCCAACAGCTGGTGCACATCCTCGTCCCAAAGGTCACCCGGGTTCTCCCGGATGATGAACCTGCACCGCCAGTGATCGAGCGTGTCGGTGATCGCGCCGGTGGGCGGGAACACCTTGGTGCCGCGGCTCGAGATCATCTTTAGCTCGAGCCGGGTGCCATGGGCGAGCTCGATCAATGAGGCGCCGAGCTCGTCGGCAGTCAGCGGGGACTCCACGAACACGTCGAGCCCGACGACGTTGCGATCGGTCGGCCTCACGTAGTCGGGCTGGCTCGAGAGCGCCGGCAGTTCGAGCGGCTTCACCTCGCGCACGGTCCAGTTCTCGGTCTGTTTGCCGAGGTTGCCGATGATCGCCTCCGTGTAGACGGTGGTCGGCGTGCCGCGGTCGTACCCGACGACGTCGCCGGTGAGCGTGCCCGACTCGAGCGTCACGAAGACCGCGTGCTCGATCGCCGAGGCCTGCTCGAACAGGCCGAGGTAGCGCAGCATCAGCACCGCCGACAGGATCACCGCGGTGGGGTTGATCACGTCCTTGCCCGCGTACTTCGGGGCCGATCCGTGCACGGCCTCGAAGATGGCGACTTCGTTGCCGATGTTCGCGCTCGGTGCGAATCCGAGGCCGCCGATCAACGCGCTCGACAGGTCGGAGAGGATGTCGCCGTTCATGTTCGTCGTGACGATCACGTCGTACTGCTCGGGCCGCTTCACGAGCTGATGAGCGGCGTTGTCCACGATCACGTGCCAGGACTCGATGTCGGGGTAGTCGGGCGCCACCTGTTCGAACACGCGTTTCAGGGTGCCCTCGGTGAACTTCATGATGTTGGCCTTCGTGGCGCACGTCACCGATGGACGTCCCTCGCTGCGGGCGTACTCGAACGCGAACCGGGCGATCTTCTCCGAACCCTTCACGCTGATCAGCTTCAGGGCCTGGGCCACTCCGGGCGTCTGCATGTATTCGATGCCGGCGTAGAGGTCTTCGACGTTCTCGCGCACCATGACCATGTCGACCCCGCGTCCGGAATACGGGGTCGTGACTCCCGGCATCTCTCGCACAGGCCGCACGTTGGCGTAGGTCTCGTAGAGCTTGCGCAGCGTCACGTTCGCGCTCTTCTCGCCGAACCCGACCGGGGTCTCCAGTGGCCCCTTCAACGCCACTCGCGTGCGGGCGATCGAGTCCATCGTTTCCTGCGGGACCCCCGAGGCCACGCCCTTGCGGAAGACGTCCGCCCCCGCCTCGGCGTCTTCCCAGTCGATCGGGGCACCCGTCGCCTCGACGATCGCGCGCGCGGACGCGACCACCTCGGGCCCGATGCCGTCGCCGGGGATCAGCGTCACTGGGAAGCGTGCCGGTACGTCGGTGTCGCTCACGCGGGCCTCCTCGCGGGTTCGATGTCGTGTCGTGGTCATCGTAGCGGTGGTCCTCAGGTCGGCCGCGGGGGGTCCGGTAGCATCCGGAGCCATGGCTCCCGGTTCCGCACCTTCTCGCCGAAGCGGCGTCGTCGCCATGGTGCTCTCCGCGTCGCTGATCGCGGCAGCGTGCACCGGTGGCGATGTCCCACCGACGGCATCGGGCGCGCAGGGCCGTGCGACCGAAGACATCGACCCCGAGGCCGGCATCATGAACCTCGACCACCTCATCTTCATCGTGCAGGAGAACCGGTCGTTCGATCACTACTTCGGGTCGTTCCCGGGCGCCGATGGCATCCCGGTCGATGAGAACGGCGATCCGACCGTGTGCTCGCAGGATCCGGTGCTCGGCGAGTGCGTGCCGCCGTATCGCACGAACGAGCTCGTGAACGCAGGAGGTCCGCACAACCTCGCCGCCTCGGTCGCCAGCGTGAACGACGGTGCGATGGACGGGTTCATCGAGGCGGCCGACGGCCGGCCGTGCATCCGGCGGCGCAACGTCGCCGAGTGCGGCGCGATCTACGGACCCGTCGGTCAGCCCGACATCATGGCCTTTCACGATCAGTCCACCATCCCGAATTACTGGGCCTACGCCACCGAGTACCTGCTGCAGGACGCGATGTTCGCCCCGACCGATTCGTGGACCCTGCCGGCGCACCTGTATTTGGTCTCAGGGTGGTCGGCCCGGTGCACCGACCCGACCGACGCCTTCACCTGCTCCACCGATCTCGAGCTTGGAGACCTGTTCGACGAGCTGATCTGGTACGAGCACCCCACGTTGTTCGGGTGGACCGACATCACCTGGCTGCTCCATCAGCAGGACGTGAGCTGGGCGTACTACGCGGGCGGCGTGTTGTGCCGGCGCCCGCAGGATTCCCGCGAGGACTGCGAACGCGAGGGTCCGGCTCGCCCGCAGAACCCGCTGACCGGGTTCGCCGACGTCATCGAGACCGGTCAGCTCGACAACATCAAGCCGCACGAGGACTTCTTCGACGCCGTGCGCTCCGACACGCTGCCGTCGGTGAGCTGGATCGTGCCCGGTCGCGGCGGGCAGAGCGAGCACCCGGGCACCGGTGCGCCGGTCACGCGTGGCCAGGCCTACGTCACCAAGTTGATCAACGCCGTGATGCGAAGCCCCGCCTGGAATCGCACGGCCATCTTCCTCACCTGGGACGACTGGGGTGGCTTCTATGACCACGTCGAGCCCCCGCGCGTCGATGAAGCCGGGTACGGGCTGCGGGTGCCGGGCATGCTGATCAGCCCGTGGGCCGATCGCGACCTCGACATCGACCACCGCACGCTGTCGTTCGACGCATACCTCAAGCTGATCGAGGACCGGTTCCTCGATGGTCAACGGCTCGACGGCGAGAACGGGGGTCGTCCAGACCCCAGGCCGACGACGCGGGAGGACGTCGACATCCTGAGCGACCTGTCGGGGGAGTTCGACTTCTCCCAGGACCCGATCCCGCCGCTGATCCTCGACCCGTGGCCACTGGGGAAGCCGTGAGCCGCGGCACCTGCCGGCGCTCGAGGCACAGCCGCTAGCATGGGCCGCCGCATGCGTTCCCGCCGCACACTCGCCGCCACGGCGCTGCTCACGCTCGCCGGGCTCGTCGCGGCGGCCTGTACCTCCGGCGGTGTTGCCGGCAACTCGGGCACTCCGGGTTCATCGGATGAGCCCGCCGCTTCGGGGAGCGTCGCGATCGCGCCCGTCGACTCGGCGTGGGCGGAGCCCGCCGACGTGATGGGTGCGCCCGACCTGGTGAGCGAACCCGACCCCGGGCTCGCCCCCAAGGGCGTCGACAGGCAGCCGCTGCGATCCCCGCCAAAGCTGCAGGGGGCCGCCGACCGGTCCCGTGCCTTCGACCCAGGTGCGGGCATCATGAACCTCGACCACCTCGTGTTCATCGTGCTGGAGAATCGGTCGTTCGATCACTACTTCGGCACCTTCCCCGGTGCCGACGGCATCCCGATGGATGCCACGGGGGATCCCAAGGTTTGCCTGCCCGACCCCGATCGGCCCGGCACGTGTCACCGGCCCTACCACGACACCAACTTCATCGACCAGGGCGGCCCGCACGGAGAGGTCGGCAGCGAGATCTCCATCAACGACGGCGCGATGGACGGGTTCGTCGAGGCCCGAAGGGTCATCGGGAACGGCTGCGACAAGCACCCCGACGAGAAGCCATGCCCGCAGGCCGTCGATGGACCGCGAGGTCAGCCCGACGTGATGGGCTACCACACGGCCAAGGAGATCCCGATCTACTGGAACTACGCCAAGACCTTCACGCTGCACGATCGCATGTTCGCCCCGACCGATTCGTGGACGCTGCCCGCACACCTGTTCATGGTGTCGGCGTGGTCGGCGACGTGTTCCGATCTCGACGACCCGATGTCGTGCTCCTCCGACCAGAAGTTCCCGGGGGGCATCTATGCGGACGAGCCCTCGAAGATCTGGGCGCCGAAGATGGGGGAACCCCGTCCCTACGTATGGGCGCCCATCACGTGGTTGCTGTACCGGGCCGGCGTGAGTTGGGGGTACTACGTCGGCGAAGGCACGTGTGTCGCGCCGCCGTGTGAGCAGCTCGACGGCATCCTCACCGCCCCCGTGCAGAACCCGCTGCCGGGCTTCGCGGCGACCGCCGCCACCGGCCAACTCGAGAACATCAGGCCCAACACGGAGTTCATCCGGGACGCCCGCAACGGCGACCTGCCGAGCGTGTCGTGGTACATGCCCGAGAAGGACAAGGGCGAGCACCCGCCCGATTCCATCGAGGTGGGACAGGCCTACGTCGCCAAGGCGATCAACGCCGTGATGCAGGGTCCCGAGGAACAGTGGCTTCGCACGGCGATCTTTCTCACGTGGGACGACTGGGGTGGGTTCTACGACCACGTGAAGCCTCCGATCGTCGACGAGAACGGATGGGGGCTCAGGGTGCCCTCGATGGTGATCAGCCCGTGGGCCAAGCCGGGCTTCATCGATCACCAGACCTACAGCTACGACGCATATCTGAAGCTGATCGAGGACAGGTTCCTGGGTGGGCAGCGCCTCGACCCTGCGACCGACGGGTGGCCGGATTCCCGGCCGACCGTGCGCGAGTCGGTGAAGATCCTCGGCGATCTGGCCGATGACTTCGACTTCACGCAGGATCCCTTGCCGCCGCTGGTCGTGGATCCCTGGCCGTTCCGAGGCTGATCGCCGGCTGAGATCGATCGCTTCGGGTTGTTCGGCCGAGCACCATCGGCAGGCTACGATCGCGCGATGGCCCCCCCGAATCCTTCCCTGCGGCGGCTGCGACCGGCCGGGCTACTGGTCGCGGCGACCCTGGTGGCGGCCGCGTGCGTCGGCTCCGGCGCCGGCCCGCCCGTCGATCCCGGAACGGTGTCCTCGCCCGATCAGGCCCGGGCACGGCCGGCACCGACGGGTGCGATCCCGCTGCCGTTCCTCGTTCCCGACCGATTCCCGATCGCCCCGGAGCGAGCAGCTTCCGGGGTGGACCGCCGTCCGTTGCGCCAGCCACCGGCCCTGCAGCCGGTCGCGGATCCGTTCCGGCCGTTCGATCCGGCGGCGGGCATCATGAACCTCGACCACCTGGTGTTCGTGGTGCTCGAGAACCGCTCGTTC
>JAOUEA010000337.1 GCA_029858935.1 Actinomycetota bacterium | reverse complement strand
GGAGCGTGCCGGCAAGCTGTTCTGGACCGGAACGAAGTTCCACGATGAGCAGCAGCTCCGCCGCACGATCGACAAGATCGTCGGGAAGGTCGGCCGCCGCGTCGACGAGGCGTCTCCGTACGTGGATGCCCGCCTGCCGGACGGCTCTCGTGTCAATGCGGTGATCCCACCGCTGGCCCTCGACGGCCCGGCGCTCACGATCCGGAAGTTCTCCGCCGACCCCTATCAGGCTGATGACCTCGTGGAGTTCGGCACGATGAGCTCCGCGGTTGCGAAGTTCCTGGAGGCCTGCGTGCGCGGTCGCACCAACATCATGGTGTCGGGCGGCACCGGCGCCGGGAAGACGACCACGTTGAACGTGCTGTCGTCGTTCATCCCCGACGACGAGCGCATCCTCACGATCGAAGACGCCGCAGAGCTCAAGCTGCAGCAGCCCCACGTCGTGCGCCTGGAGTCGCGTCCGCCGAACATCGAGGGCAAGGGTGCGGTCGTGATCCGCGACCTCGTGCGCAACTCGCTCCGTATGCGGCCCGACCGCATCGTGGTCGGCGAGGTCCGTGGCCCGAGGCCCTCGACATGCTGCAGGCCATGAACACCGGTCACGACGGCTCGATCTCGACGATCCACTCGAACTCTCCGCGGGACTCGCTGTCGCGGCTCGAGACGATCACGATGATGGCGGGCATGGAGCTCAGCTCCCGCTCGGTGCGTGAGCAGATCTCCTCGGCGATCCAGCTCGTCGTGCATCAGTCGCGGCTCAAGGACGGCAGCCGTCGCATCACTCATGTGACCGAGATCGCCGGCATGGAGAGCGACGTCATCACGTTGCAGGACATCTTCGTGTTCGACTTCTCTGCGGGCGTGGACGAGGACGGCAAGTTCAAGGGCCGCCTCAAGGCCACCGGGCTCCGACCGAAGTTCCTGGACAAGCTCGCCGAGCGCGGTGTGTACCTCGACGCCGAAACGTTCGCCATGGAACCCAAGGGGGAGGCGTGAGCGCCGTGATCGCCGCCTCGTTCTGGAGCACACCGGGAGCCCAGATCGTGCTGGCCGCCCTGGTGGCCGGCGCCGTCTTCGCGCTCGGGTGGCTCCTGCTGGGCACCGCCTCTCGGGCCAAGAAGGACCGCGAGATGGCGGCTCGCATGGCGGCCGTGAGCGGTGTGGGTGGGGTGGGCCACCCCGTCGGCGTGCAGCCCGAGGGGTCACAGGGCTGGATCCCGAAACGAGTGACCCATTTCGGCAAGCGATTCGCCGAGTCCCGTGGATTCAGCGACCGTCTCGACGCCGAACTCGAATCGGCGGGCGTGAAGGTCCGTTCGGGAGAATTCGTCGTGCTCTCCGTCGTTGCCGCTGTGGGCGGCGCCGTGGTCGGTGCCGCGCTGCTGCGAGCCGGGCTCCTGGCCTTGATCGTCGGCGCGGCTTGCGGCATGGGGCCGACCGTGGCCCTGCGCATGTCGCTGCGCAAGCGAACGGAGAAGATGCGCGAGCAGCTGCCCGACGTCCTCACGATCATGGCGAGCTCGCTTCGAGCGGGCCACAGCTTCATGCAGGCGCTCGACACCGTCGCCCGCGAGATCCCGCAGCCTGCGGCCACGGAGTTCCAGCGGGTCGTCTCCGAGATCCGGCTCGGTCGCCCGACCGACGACGCGCTCGAGGCCCTCGCGATGCGGGTGGGGAGCCCAGACTTCCGCTGGGCCGTGCTCGCCGTGAACATCCAGCGTGAGGTCGGCGGGAACCTGGCCGAGATCCTCGACAACGTGGCCGACACGTTGCGGGAGCGCGCGATGATGCGGCGGCAGATCAGGGTGCTCACCGCCGAGGGCCGGCTCTCGGCCTGGGTGCTGACCGGCCTGCCGATCGCGATCGGCGTCTACATGTATGCCGTGAACCCCGACTACATCGGACTGCTGTTCACCACCAAGCTCGGCCTGTTCATGCTGGGCACCGCTGTGATCCTGCTCGTACTCGGGATCTTCTGGATGAGAAAGATCGTGGATATCGATGTCTGAGATCTGGCTGGTCCTCGCTGTCGCATCCGCCTTCTTCGCCATCGTGCTGATCGGCCTCGCGGTCGAGTCGGGTTCGTCGGAGAAGAAGCGTGCAATCCGCTTGCTCGAGTCGCACGTGAGCGGTTCGACGGAATCCGTCAACCTGCGCGATC
>JAOUEA010000094.1 GCA_029858935.1 Actinomycetota bacterium | reverse complement strand
TCGACTTCGAAGCTTGCCCACCGGTGTTCGAGTACACCTCGGTGTCGAGCACGAGCACGTTCACGTCGCGGCCGCTCGCGAGCACATGGTCGAGTCCCCCGAAGCCGATGTCGTAGGCCCATCCGTCGCCGCCCACGATCCACACGCTCGTCGGCTCGAGCACGTCCGCGATCGTCTCGAGATCCCGGGCGCGGGCGTCGTCGATGCGCTCCAGTCGGGATCGGAGCTCCTCGATGCGGAGCCTCTGGCGAGCGATCGTGTCTCGATCCCGCGACTCCGCACCTTCGACGAGCCAACGCACGCAGGTTTCGCCGAGCTCGTCTTCGAGCCCGTCGAGGAGCTCGAGGGCCAGCGAGCGTTGAGCGTCGAGACCCAGGCGCATGCCGAGACCGAACTCCGCGTTGTCCTCGAACAGGGAGTTCGACCACGCCGGACCGCGGCCGTCGGGGCCGACGGACCACGGCGTCGTCGGCAGATTCCCCCCGAAGATCGACGAGCACCCTGTGGCGTTGGCCACGAGCAGCCGATCGCCGACGAGCTGGGTCAGGAGCTTGAGGTACGGGGTCTCTCCGCACCCCGCGCACGCTCCGGAGAACTCGAACCGGGGAGGCAGCTGCTGAGAGCCCTTCACCGTCTCCGCTCTCACCGTCGATGGGTCGGGGTCCGCGATCGACGTGAAGAAGTCCCAGTTCGTCCGCTCCTCGTCGAGGTGATAGAGCTTGGGGCACATGTCGATCGCCTTGTGCTTGACCTGCTCCTTGCTGCGGGCAGGGCAGACGTCGACGCAGATGCCGCACCCGGTGCAGTCGTCGGGGGCGACCTGGATCGACATGCGGCGGCCCGGACGCTCTCGATCCTTCCACTCCTTGTGCTGGAACGTGGCGGGGGCGCCATCGGCCTCGCGGGGTTCGAAGACCTTCATCCGGATCGCTGCGTGCGGGCATACGAGCGCGCATTTCGCGCAGTCGATGCAGATCGCCGGGTCCCAGATGGGGATCTCCCGCGCGATCGAGCGCTTCTCCCACCGCGCCGTATCGGTCGGAAACGTGCCGTCGACGGGCAGCGCGCTCACCGGCAGCAGATCGCCTTCGCCGGCGAGCATGCGCGCGGTGACTCGCTGCACGAAGTCCGGAGCGGCCGCGGGCGCAGCCGGAAGCATCGTGACACCGAAGCCGAGGTCGTCCTCGCTGTCTGGATCGCCCGGAACCTCCACCTCGTGCAAGGCGTCGAGGGCCGAGTCGACGGCGGAGAAGTTGCGTGTGAGCACGGTGTCGCCGCGGCGCCCGTACGTCTTCACGATGGCGTCCTTGATCGCCATGGTCGCATCGCCGATCGGCATCACGCCGGCGAGTGCGAAGAAGCAGGTCTGCAGCACGGTGTTCACGCGCATGCCGAGTCCGGCCTCCTTCGCCACCGCGTATCCGTCGATCACGAAGAAGCGGAGGCCGAGTTCGACGATGCGCCGCCGCGTCTCGATGGGCACGTGGGCCCAGACCTCGTCCGGCCCGTACGGGCTGTTCAGCAGGAAGATCGCCCCTGGCGCCGCGAGCGCCAACACGTCGGTGCGCTCGAGTCGCTCGAACTGGTGACAGGCGACGAAGTTCGCCCGGCGAATCAGGTAGCTGGAGCGGATCGGGTGAGGCCCGAATCGCAGGTGCGACACGGTGATCGCGCCTGCCTTCTTCGAGTCGTAGACGAAGTAGCCCTGCGCGTGCAGGTCGGTGCGCTCCCCGATGATCTTGATCGAGTTCTTGTTGGCGCTCACCGTGCCATCGCTGCCGAGTCCGTAGAAGACCGCTCGGACCGTTTCCTCCTGCTCCGTGTCGAACGTCGGGTCGACCGGAAGGCTGGCGTGGGTCACGTCGTCGACGATGCCGATCGTGGAGTGTTGCGGAGCGGCCGGGTCATCGAGCGCGTCGAGCGCCGCCTTGGCCATCGCCGGCGTGAACTCCTTCGACGACAACCCGTAGCGACCTCCGAGTACCTGCGGCATGCCACGGGCAAGGCCCGCTCGCCCCGCCCCGACCTCCTCGGCCAGCGCGGTGACCACGTCCTGATACAGAGGCTCGCCGGGCGCGCCCGGCTCCTTCGTGCGGTCGAGCACCATGAGCGCGCGCGTGCTCTCCGGCAGCGCCGCGACGAACGCTCCCGGCGAGAAGGGCCTGTACAGCCGCACCTTGACGAGCCCAACCCGCTCGCCCCGCTCGACGAGCGCCTCGACGGCTTCCTCGGCGGCACCACAGCCGGAGCCCATCATCACGAGCACGCGCTCGGCGCGGGGGTCGCCCACGTAGTCGAACAGATGGGTCGTACGGCCCGTTCGGTCTGCGAGGCGGTCCATCGTGGCCTGCACCACATCGGGCACCGCCAGGTAGAAGGGGTTGGCAGCCTCGCGGGCCTGGAAGAAGACGTCTGGGTTCTGCGCCGATCCCCGCAAGACTGGGTGTACAGGGGACAGCGCCCGCGTGCGGTGGGCACGCACGAGGCGGTCGTCGATCAGCGCCCGCAGGTCCGCATCCTCGAGAGCCTCGATCTTCGCCACCTCGTGCGAGGTTCGAAAGCCGTCGAAGAAGTGCAGGAACGGCACCCTGGTCTCGAGCGTCGCGGCGTGTGCGACGAGGGCGAAGTCCTGAGCCTCCTGTACCGAAGAGCTGCAGAGCATGGCGAACCCGGTCGTTCTGGCGGCCATCACGTCGGAGTGGTCGCCGAAGATCGAGAGCGCGTGGGTGGCCACGGTACGGGCGGCCACGTGCATCACGAACGGGGTGAGCTCGCCGGCGATCTTGAACATGTTGGGCAGCATCAGCAACAGGCCCTGCGACGCGGTGAAGGTCGTGGCGAGGGCTCCCGATTGCAGCGCGCCGTGCAGGGCGCCGGCTGCCCCGCCCTCACTCTGCATCTCGACCACGTCGGGGACCGCGCCCCAGAGGTTCGTCCGGCCGGAGGCCGTCCAGGCGTCGGCGAGCTCGCCCATCGGGCTCGATGGGGTGATCGGGTAGATCGCGACGACCTCGCTCAGCCGATGCGCCACGGCGGCGACGGCCTCGTTGCCGTCCATCGTGCTCCGGCGCCGAAGGTCGGCGCGCCGAGCGTGCGCGACGGTATCCATGTCGGGATGCTGCCGCTCGGGTTCGCCCGACCCTAGGGGCGAAGGACCCCCGCCGGCAGGGTCGGTCCGGTCTTCAGGGCGCCAGGCGCTCGACCCGCCAGCCGGGTCGCTCCGCGGTGAACAGGAACCGGTCGTGCAGGCGATGGCGCCGGCCCTGCCAGAACTCGAGCGTTTCGGGTCGCACGATGTACCCGCCCCATCTGGGCGGCCGCGGGACCTCGTCGGGGAACCGCTCCGACATCTCGGCGACCCGGCGTTCGAGTTCCTCGCGTCCGGCGATCACAGCGCTCTGCGGCGACGCCCAGGCGCCGAGTTGAGCATCGCGGGGTCGTGAGGCGAAGTACGCGTCGGACTCGTCGTCGTCAATGAGCGCGACCGGTCCCGTGACGCTCACCTGCCGGTCGAGCTCCTTCCAGAGGAAGACCAGACCGGCCCATGGGTCTTCCGCGAGCTGGCGGCCCTTGCGACTGTGCCGGTTCGTGAAGAACTGGAAGCCGCGCTCGTCGACGCCACGCAGCAGAACATGGCGAACCGACGGCCGTCCCTGCGCGTCGGCGGTCGCGACCGCCATCGCGTTGGGAAGCGCGACCCCTGCTGCTTCGGCGTCGCCGAGCCACCGGCGGAACTGTTCGATGGGATCGTCGAGCAGGTCGTCGCGGTCGAGCGGGCGGTCTTCGTGGAAGCCCGAGGGTGCGTTCATCCGTCGCGGATCGGTCATCGCCGCCATCGTAAGCCGTCGGTGCCCCCGGCAGGATTCGAACCTGCGCTTCCGGCTCCGGAGGCCGGCGCTCTATCCCCTGAGCTACGGGGGCGGCGGGGCGAGTCTAGCAACGCCCCCACGGGGTCCCTGGGTCGCGCTCGGTATCCTCGTGCGATGACGCCACCCGAACCACACGTGCTCGTCGTCGACGACGATCCGGTCATCGTTCGCCTCCTCGAGCTCAACTTCCGACTCGGAGGATTCCGCGTGTCGAGCGCGACGAGGGGCGATCAGGTGATCGCACGTGCGGTCGAGCTGGCACCCGACGCGATCGTGCTCGACGTAACGCTGCCGGGCATCGACGGATTCGAGGTGTGCCGGCGCCTCAGGCAAGAGCCTGGCCTCGTGCACGTCCCGGTGGTGCTCCTCACAGCGCACCCGCAGGACGAACTGTCGGGTGACGTCTCGGACATCGCCGCCTACGTGACGAAGCCCTTCGATCCAGAGGGCCTGGTCGCCACCGTGCGGCAGGCGCTCGTTGACGAGGACGTCTCGTGATCGAGGACCGGCTGGTCGACCTGCTGTCCGAGGCCCTGCGGATCGCTGCTCCGGACCTCGGCATCGACGACGACCTGCCGAGACCCGAGCTGCTCGCGCCGAGGCGGCGCGACCACGGCGACTTCGCGACGAACGTGGCTTTGGGTCTCGCCAAGCGAGTGGGGAAGCCACCCCGCGAGGTGGCCCAGGCGATCGCCGACGCGGTGCCCTCGGCTCCGTTCCTCGAGAAGATCGAGGTCGCCGGGCCCGGCTTCCTCAACCTGTTCACGACCGACGAGTGGCTGCACGACGCGCTGCGCGAGGTGGCAGACGCCGGCGAGGCCTACGGCCGTGTCGACCCCGATGGTCGGCGAGCTCAGGTGGAGTTCGTGAGCGCGAACCCGACCGGGCCGTTGACGCTCGGCCACGCGCGCAACGCCGCGATCGGCGACGCGCTGGCTCGCCTGCTCGAAGCGACGGGGTGGACGGTCGAGCGCGAGTACTACTTCAACGACGCCGGCGGGCAGATGGATCGGTTCGGGGCGTCCGTGGAGGCCAGGTTCCTGCAGCTCACCGGCCGCGACGCCCAAGTGCCCGACGACGGCTACCACGGCGCCTACGTCGAAGTGCTCGCTCGCGACATCCTCGACATCGAGGGCCCCGGGCTCGCCGATCTCGGCGACGGAGAGCGCCTCCTGAGAATGCGGGCCGAAGGGATGGCCCGCGTCCTGCGCTGGATCGAGGCGACGCTCGAGCGATTCGGTGTCACGTTCGACGTGTACTTCAGAGAGTCCGAGCTCGCCGCGAAGGGGGAGATCGAGGCCGCCGTCGAGCGGCTCCGTGACGCCGGGGCCGCCTACGACGCCGAGGGAGCGACTTGGTTCCGGTCGACGGCCTACGGTGACGACAAGGACCGCGTCGTCGTCCGATCCAACGGCCTGCACACCTACTTCGGCGCCGACTGCGCATACCTCGTCGACAAGTTCTCCCGAGGATTCGATCGCCTGCTCTACGTGTGGGGCGCCGACCACCACGGCGACGTCGCTCGAGTCAAGGGAGCGGCTCAGGCGCTCGGCTACGACCCCGACGCGGTGGAGCCGCTCGTCTACCAATGGGTGTCGTTCCTGCGCGACGGCGAGCCTGTTCCGATGGGCAAGCGGTCGGGCAACTTCATCGCCCTCGACCAGTTGCTCGAGGAAGTCGGCACCGACGCGGCGCGCTTCACGTTGCTGCTCTACTCCAACGACGCCGCGATCAACTTCGACATCGAGGCCGTGAAGCGCCGGTCGATGGACAACCCCGTGTACTACGTGCAGTACGGGCATGCGCGCATCGCCTCGATCCTCGCCAAGGCGGCGCGCGAGGGGGTGATGCTCGATCCGATCGAGAACGCCGACCTGACGCTGCTCGCGACCGACGCCGAGACCGACCTGCTGCGAGGTTTGGCCGAAGTGCCTGAGCTGATCGCCTATGCCGCCGAGTTGCGGGCTCCTCATCGGGTCGCACACGCGTCGCAGGATCTTGCAGCGCGGTTCCATCGCTTCTACTCCGGATGCCGGGTCGTCTCCGACGATGCCGAGCTCACGCAGGCACGGCTCTGGCTCGCCGCCGGCACGAAGCAGGTACTGGCCAACCTGCTCGCGCTGCTGGGTGTCAGTGCGCCGGAGTCGATGGAACGCGCCGACGACGATGACTGACGCCGTCGCGGCCGGCCCCTGGCCGCGGAACGCGACGTTCGACGGCACCGGGTTGACCATCGCCGGCGTCCCTGCCGCCGAGCTCGCCCACCGGTTCGACACGCCGCTGCTCGTCGTCGACGAAGACGACCTGCGCTCGCGGTGCCGGCTCGTGCGAGCGACGTTCCCCCGAGCCTGCTACGCGGTGAAGGCGTTCACGTCGCACTCGGTCGTGCGGATCGCGATCGACGAGGGGCTCGATCTGCTCGCAGCCACCGGGGGCGAGGTCGAAGCGTGCCTCCGAGCGGGTGCGCCGGCCTCGGGCGTCGTGTTCCACGGGAACGCGAAGACCGATGATGAGATCGGGCTCGCTCTCGACGCCGGGATCGGCCTCGTCATCGCCGACGGCCTCGACGAGCTCCGACGCCTCGACGTCGCCGCCCGCGAGCGCGATCGGGCCCAGCCGGTGTTGCTTCGTGTGGTTCCGGAGGTCGAGGTCCGCACGCACGAGGCCATCGCGACCGGTCACGACGCCTCGAAGTTCGGGACCGCGCTGCCGGCCGCGCTCGACGTGATGCGGGCCGCCGAAGCCATGCGCGGCGTGCGCCTCGACGGCGTGCAGGCTCATGTCGGTTCCCAGGTCCTCGACGTCGAGCCCTTCCTGCGCACGCTCGACACACTCGTCGAGCTGGCCGGCCGCGCCAAGCAGGCCGCGGGCATCGTCGTCGGCACGATCGACATCGGTGGTGGTTTCGGCGTTCGATACGTCGACGAGCACGGGTTCCCCATCGACGTGCTGGGACGAGCGCTGCTCGCGAGACTGGCCGAGGGGGCCGAGCGGTGGGCCATCGAGGTCCCCGAGCTCCTGGTCGAACCGGGGCGGTGGCTCGTGCCAACGCCGGCATCACGCTGTATCGAGTCGTCGCGTCGAAGACCGTGGCGAGCGGGCGACGCTTGCTCGCCGTCGACGGCGGCATGAGCGACAACGTGCGGCCCACGCTCTACGACGCGACCTACACGGTCGCGGTCGCGTCACCGGCCGGGGCCGCCACCATGCCCTCGCGCGACGACGACGGCGGGGAAACGGCGATCTTCACGGTCGTCGGCCGCCACTGCGAGTCCGGCGACACCCTCGCCGAAGATGTGCGTCTTCCCAGGGGCACGGGGCCGGGCGATCTGCTGGCGTTCGCGGCGACGGGCGCCTACACCTACTCGCTCGCCAGTACCTACAACCGCGTCGGACGCCCGGCGGTGGTGGCGGTGCGTGCCGGGCATGCGGCGCCCTGGCTCCGGCGAGAGGATGCCGCCGATCTGGACCGGCTCGAGATCGCCACCGATCGCCGCCAGGGCACGCCGCTCCCGATCGAGGGCATCACCGTGCGACCGGCGCGACCCGAGGACGCGGGCTCCTACCTCGCGTTCTGGACCGCGATCGTCGAGGAGGGCCGGCACGTGCGGACCGAACGGGTGACCGGCACCGTTCGCGCCTACCGGCGCCGGTTCCGGCGACCGTGGACCGATCGCGAGGCGCAGATCGTGGCTGTCGACCAGCTCGGGCGGGTCGTCGGGCATCTCTACGTCCAGCGCGAATCGCATCCGGTCACCAGGCACGTCGCCACGCTCGGCGTGGCCATCTCGGCCGACGCTCGAGGTCGCGGCATCGGGACGGCGTTGATGGCCGAGGCCCTGCGATGGGCGCGGGAGGTCGGTGTCGACAAGATCGCCCTGTCGGTCTATCCGCACAACGTGAGCGCGATCGCCCTCTACCGTAAGTTCGGCTTCGTCGAAGAGGGAAGGCTCGCACGGCACTCGCGCAAGTCCTACGGTGACGAGGACGAGATACTGATGTCGGTCTGGATCGACGGGAAGGGCGACGAAGTCGCCGGCGGATCGGGCCCGGGGGACTGAAACGATGAGCGAGCGTGCGATCCGGATCGGCATCTTGGGCTGCGGAACGGTGGGCGCGGCCACGATCCGGCTCCTCGACGAGCACGCCGACGACATCACGATGCGAGCCGGATGCCGGCTCGAGGTCACGAGGGTCGCCGTGCGCGACCTCCATCGTGACCGCGACGTGCCGCTTCCGCGCGATGCGTTCACCGACGATGCCTCCTCGATCGTCGACGACGCCGATATCGACGTGGTCTGCGAGCTGCTCGGTGGCGTCGAGCCTGCCAAGGGCCTGTTGCTGCGCGCGATCGCGAACGGGAAGTCGGTGGTCACAGCCAACAAGGAGCTGCTGGCGACCGAGGGCAAGGCGTTGTTCGACGCCGCCGACGCCGCCGGACTCGATCTGCTGTTCGAAGCATCGGTGGCCGGCGGCATCCCACTCGTGAGACCGCTCAAGGAGTCGCTGGCCGGGGAGCGGGTCGGGCGCATGCTCGGCATCGTGAACGGCACGACGAACTACATCCTCACGCAGATGACCGAGCACGCCTCGACGTTCGGCGAGGCGCTCGCCGAGGCGAAGCGGCTCGGGTACGCCGAGGCCGATCCGACCGCCGATGTCGAGGGCTTCGACGCCGCCGCGAAGTGCGCGATCCTCGCCTCGATCGCCTTCAACTCACGGGTGGTGGCAGGCGATGTCTACCGCGAGGGCATCGCCGGTATCACCGCGGTCGATATCGCCGATGCCCGCCGGATGGGCTACGTCGTGAAGCTGCTCGCGATCGCCGAGCTCGAGGGAGGAGAGATCTCGGCGCGAGTACATCCAGCCATGATCCCCGAAGCCCACCCCCTCGCCGCGGTTCGAGACGCCTTCAACGCGGTGTTCGTCGAAGGGGAAAAGGTCGGTCAACTGATGTTCTACGGGCCGGGAGCCGGCGGCGACGCGACCGCGACCGCCGTCGTCGGCGATCTCGTGACCGCCGCACGAAACCGCGCGATCGGGGGCCGATC
>JAOUEA010000336.1 GCA_029858935.1 Actinomycetota bacterium | reverse complement strand
GATCAAGAACGTGTTCCTGCGAGCCGTCTCACACGACCTGCGCGGCCCGCTCGCCGCGATCACCGGTCTCGCGGGCACGCTGGCGCGGCCCGACCTCGAGCTCTCGGATGAAGACGCTCGCGATCTTGCATCCCGCATCGTGGCCAACGCCGACAAGCTCGACCGCATCGTCTCCAACCTGCTCGACCTCGACCGGCTGGAACGGGGGGTGCTCACCGCCACGCTGATCCCGACCGACGTGGGCACGGTCGTCCGGGAGCTCGTGGCTGGCTCCGACGCCGTCGCGGGACGCCGGCTCGACCTCGACACGGCGCCGCTCACGATCCCGGCCGACGCCGTCATGGTGGAGCGCATCGTGGACAACCTGCTGCGCAACGCGGGCCGGCACACGCCCGGCGATTCGCGGATCTGGGTGCGCGTGGAGCGGGTCGACGACGGGGCCATGCTCACCGTCGAGGACGACGGCCCCGGCGTCGCATTCGAGGATCGAGAGCGCGTGTTCGACGCGTTCAACCAGGGCGGTGGTTCCGGGGCCCACACTGGGGTCGGCGTCGGCCTCGCCGTCGTGGCTCGGTTCGCGGACCTGCACGGGGGGCGCGCCTGGGTCGAGGAGCGACCGGGGGGCGGCGCTTCCTTCCGGGTGTTCCTGTCCGGGTCGGCGGCGGTCAGTCAGGCTCCCGTCGCAGCTCGGCGGTGAGGTGCCGGGCCATCGGCGTCGACCCTGTCGCCATGTCGATCTCGTAGCTCATGACGTCGACCTCGATCGAGTAGCGGCGAGTCAACGCGACCACGTCCATGCCGGTCGACGTGCGACCGATCTCCCTGGTGGTGAGCTCGATCGAAGTCCCGGTCGTCGACGGCTTCACCGTTCCCTCGGCGATCTCGGTGAGCCCGAGCGGGTGAGCGAGGGTCACCTCGAGGCGCCCTGCTGACGAACCCGGCCGCCAGAAGCCTCGCTCGAGATGCAGCGGGGAGCCGTCGTCGACGAGCCAGCTGCGCTGCGCCGACATCAGGAACGTGTCGCCGACGTGCTCGAAGCACATCCACTCCCCGTATTCGAAGGCATCGATCGTGGGGAACTCGCCGTGACCCCCGCCGCGCCACGTCCCCACCAGGCACGAGAGCGGTTCGAGCTCGGGCGCGAGTTCGATCATCGATGGGGATCGGCAGAGGCTCCCTGCGCGGCCTTGGCTTCGGCGTCTTGGCGGGCACGAGCCTCGATCGGCGCCACGACCGTGACCATGGCGCCGTCGAGACGGGCGTGCACCCGAGCGACCGTTCGCTCGAGCCGCTCGACCCGTTCAGCGAGCGCATGATCGCGCGCTCGAGCCTGGAGCTCGAGCACCGCGAGATGCGGCCTCGGCCGATCGATCGTCGGCACGTTCCCTCCCACCACAGGACAGGTCCTCGAGACAATGCTATCCGCCCGGCGCCCGTCTCCGCTAGCGTGTGCCGACGATGCCGACGCTTTCGCGGATCAGCGTGACGCCACTGAAAGGCACGGCTGTGCAGCATCCGGACACCGCCGTGTTGACGAGATCGGGCATCCCCGGCAACCGACTCCTCTACCTCGTCGATGCCTCGGGCGCCTTGTTCAGTGGCCCCGACTACGGCCCCCTCGTGCGCGTCAAGGCGCGGTACGACGCCGACCAGGAACATCTCTCGCTGCGGTTCCCCGACGGCACCGAGGTCGACGGAGCCGCAGACGCGCTCGGCGAGGCGGAGACCACGAACTTCTACGGACGTCCGGTGCCTGCCCATGTCGTGGCGGGGCCGTTCGCCGATGTCCTCTCGGCGTATTGCTCGCAGCCGCTGAGGCTGCTGCGATGCGACCGCGACGGCGACGGTGCCGACGTGGAACCGATCACGGTCGTGTCATTCGAGTCCGTGCGCGATCTGGCCGAGCGCGGCGGGCACGAGGGCACCCTCGATGCACGCCGGTTCCGCCAGAACCTCGAACTCGAGGGGTGCGTGCCCTACGAGGAGGACTCCTGGCAGGGGCGGATGGTGCGCATCGGGGACGCCACGATCGAGGTCGGCGGCCAAGTGCCTCGGTGCGTGTTCACCACGAAGAGCCCCGACACCGGCGAGAAGGACTGGGACACGCTGACCCAGATCGCGAAGTTCCGCCCGCGCATCCCCGGCGAAGGCGGGCTTCCCTTCGGCGTCTA
>JAOUEA010000335.1 GCA_029858935.1 Actinomycetota bacterium | reverse complement strand
GCCCTCGCCCGCTTCGAGCTGCTGCATCAGGTCCTCGTACGCCTCGATGCGAACCGGGCTGACCTCCACCTCCTGGGAGAGGATCTGCGCCTGCTGGTAGTTGTCGTACAGCACGTGGGCGACCACGTCGTCAGCGCAGGCCTGCAACAACTCGTTTCGCCCGTCCATCGTGAGCTCCCCGCGCTGGACCGCCAGCCCCAGCAGGATCTTGATGTTCACCTCTCGGTCGGAGGTATCGACGCCCGCGGAGTTGTCGATGAAGTCCGTGTTGATGCGTCCCCCTTCATGCGCGTACTCGATACGGCCACGCTGGGTGAAGCCGAGGTTCCCTCCTTCCCCCACGACCCGGGCGCGCACCTGTTCGCCGTTCACCCGCACCGGGTCGTTGGCGCGGTCGCCCACCTCGGTATGGCCCTCCCTGGTGGCCTTGACGTAGGTACCGATGCCACCGTTCCACAGCAGATCCGCTTGGGCCTGCAGGGCGTGGCGGATCACTTCGGCCGGGGTCATGTCGGCCGGCACGTCGTCACCGATCGACAGCGCGGCCCGCGCCTCGGGAGACAGCGACACGCTCTTGGCCCGACGATCGAGGACTGCGCCGCCGGGGGAGATCAGTGCGGCGTCGTAGTCGGCCCAGGTCGAACCCGGCGTCATGAACAGGCGTCGGCGTTCCGAGTACGACGAGGCCGGATCGGGGTCAGGGTCGATGAAGATGTTGCGATGGTCGAACGCACAGATCAGCTTGATCTGGGCTGAGTAGAGCATGCCGTTGCCGAACACGTCGCCGGACATGTCGCCGATACCGATCACGGTGAACGGCTCGGTCATGACGTCGATGCCGATCTCGCGGAAGTGCCGCTTGACCGACTCCCACGCGCCCCGGGCGGTGATGCCGAGCGTCTTGTGGTCGTAGCCGTGCGATCCGCCGCTCGCGAAGGCGTCCGCCAGCCAGAACCCGTACTCCAGGCTTACCTCGTTCGCCGTGTCGCTGAAGGTGGCGGTTCCCTTGTCTGCGGCCACGACCAGGTAGGGGTCCTCGGCATCGTGGATACGCACGTGAGGCGGATGCGTGACCGATCCCCCGACCAGGTTGTCGGTGATGTCGAGCATGCCGCGCATGAAAGTCACGTATTGCTTGGAGACCTCGGCCTTCAGCTCGTCGGTCGAGGCCGGGGTGCGGCGCAGGATGAAACCGCCCTTCGAACCGTCGGGCACGATCACCGCATTCTTGACCTTCTGCGCTTTCATGAGGCCGAGCACCTCGGTGCGATAGTCCTCTCTGCGATCCGACCATCGGATGCCACCGCGGGCAACCATGCCTCCGCGGAGATGGATCGCCTCCATCTGCGGTGAGTACACGAAGATCTCGAAGAGCGGGTACGGCTTGGGCATCTCTGGCACCCGGGCCGAACGGAGCTTCAGGCTGAGCGAGGAGCGCTCGGGAACGTAGGCGTTCGTTCGCACGATCGCTTCGATCGTGCCGAGCAGGCTCCGCAGGATGTTGTCCTGGTCGAGGGAGTTGACAGCACGAAGGTCCTCGTGGATCGACTGCCGGATCTCGTCGATCTCCTCCTCCGACGCGTCGCGCGCGGGATCGAACTTCGCCTCGAAGAATCGGATGAGCTTCGCGGAGATGTGCGCCAGCTCGGCCATCGCGTCGTTGCGATACTCCTCGGTGTAGCGGGTCGAGACGCGCATGCGGTACCTGCGAAGGGCCCGCAGGATCTGCACCTGCCGCCAGTCGAGGTCGGTGAGCGTGACGAGCCTGTTCAACGAATCCGACTCGGTCTCGCCCCGCCAGACCGCCGAGACGGTGGCCGCCACGTTGTCGGCTTCCTTGCCCAGATCGAGCACGGCGCCGCGAGGATCCAACACACCGAAGTCGTGGATGTAGGTCTTGCCGTCGCCGAGCACGAGCGTCGGGATCTCCTCGACGGCCCGCAGCCCGAGCGCCTCGAGGATGGGCATGAACGCGCTCAGGTCCACCTTGCCGCCGGTCTTGTAGAGCTTCACACGGGTGAGTCGTTCGCCCTTCGTCTCGTTCCCGATGCCGACGAGGAACCCCTCTGGGTTCGTCTCGAGGGATTCGAGGGCGAGCACGTCGTCGACGATCAGCCCCCATTCGTCCGAGGCTTTGTAGTAGTTCGGGAACCGCGGCGAGTACTTCTCGGCCAAGT
>JAOUEA010000334.1 GCA_029858935.1 Actinomycetota bacterium | reverse complement strand
AGTCGCCTGCGGACGTTCGTTTCGGTGACGCTGCCCTTGTCGCTGCCCGGGGTCGTGGCCGGGTTCATCTTCGTCTTCATCCCGACCCTCGGCGAGTACATCACACCGCAACTCGTCGGCGGGCCCGGAGGATTCATGTTCGGCAGTGCGATCCAAAGCGCCTTTACCGCTGGGCTCGATTGGCAATTCGGCTCCGCGATGGCGATGTTCCTGATCTTCGCGGTTGCGATCCTGCTCGCGATCTTCGGCCGCTTCCTCAACGTGCAGAGCGTGGCCGAATGAACGTCGCCGTCTCGACCAGCGGACGCAGGTGGCTCTGGGTGACGTTCTGGATCTTGGTGGTGTTCCTCTACGCGCCGCTCGTGATCCTGCTGATCTTCTCGTTCAACGACCGCGAGCTGGTCTCGTTCCCCTGGGAAGGGTTCACGCTCCGCTGGTACCGAACGTTCCTCGACAACCCGGAGATCCCGTCGGCGCTTCGTGCGAGCCTCTTCGTCGCCGCCGCTACCGCGATCGTGACGACGATCCTCGCGATCCCCGCGTCGATCGCCCTCGTTCGGCGTCGATTCTTCGCCAAGGGCCTGGTCTCGGGCATGATGCTGGCGCCACTCGTGATCCCGCTCGTAGTGATGGGCACCGCGTTGCTGATCCTGTTCAACCTCGTCGGCATCGAGTTCTCGCTCATCACGATCGCGATCGGCCACATCGTGATCGCCCTGCCGTTCGCGATCCTCATCCTCGTGCCGAGACTCGAGCGCATCCCGGCCGCCCTTGAGGATGCCTCTCGCGACCTCGGCGCCGGATGGTTCGTGACGTTCAGGCTGATCACCTTCCCCCTGCTGCTTCCGGCCGTGTTCTCGGCCTTCCTGCTGAGCTTCGTGATCTCGTTCGACGAGGTCGTGATGGCGACCTTCCTCGCCGGCGACCAGGTGACGTTCCCGGTGTACCTGTACTCCCAGTTGCGGTTACCCCGGCAGCTTCCCCAGGTGATCGCCGTGGCCGTGGTGATCCTGGTGATCTCGGCGATCGTCGTCACCGCCTCGGAGGTCTTCAGACGGGTCGCCGACCGTAGGCTCGAATCCCAGACAGCAGTGCACGAGGAGGAGGTGCCAGTGGTATGAGCGACACCGGGGTGGCCATCAGCATCCGCGGGGTTCGCAAGTCGTTCGGCGACGTGCGCGCGGTCGACGGCATCTCGCTCGAGATCTCGGAGGGAGAGTTCATCACGCTGCTCGGTCCGTCGGGGTGCGGCAAGACGACGACGATGCGCATGATCGCCGGATTCGAGGAGCCCGACGAGGGAACGATCCTGCTGCGCGGCGACGACGTCGTGGGCGTGCCACCGAACAAGCGCGAAGTGAACATGTGCTTCCAGCACTACGCGCTGTTCCCGCACATGAACGTCGAGAAGAACATCGAATACGGCCTCAAGCTCAAGAAGGTGCCCAAGGGCGACCGGCAGTCGATCGTCGCGGAGATGCTCGAGATCGTGGGCCTCGCCGGCATGCAAACGCGCAAGCCCGGTCAGCTCTCCGGCGGACAGCAGCAGCGCGTCGCGCTTGCGCGGGCGCTGGTGAACCAGCCTGCCGCGCTGCTGCTCGACGAACCCCTCGGCGCGCTCGATGTGAAGCTCCGCAAGCAGATGCAGCTCGAGCTCAAGCGCATCCAACACGAGCTGAAGACGACCTTCGTCTACGTGACGCACGACCAGGACGAGGCGCTGTCGATGAGCGATCGCATCGCGGTCATGAACGAGGGCGTCATCGAACAGCTCGGCACGCCCCGCGAGGTGTACGAGCAGCCGGCCACCCCGTTCGTCGCCGACTTCGTCGGCGTGCTGAACGCGATGGACGTTCGCGTCGACGAGGTCGACGGCGAGGACCTCGTGATGAAGGTGAACGAGCGGGACCGCATCGTCGTGCCGGTCGGACCGAGGGGCACCGATGCCGCGGTGGGGACGTCGCTGCTGGTCGCTGTGCGCCCCGAACGAGTCGAGCTCGTGCTGGGCGACACTGCCACGAACGGAGGCTCGCGCCTGTCTGGCACCGTCGGACAGGTCGTCTACCTGGGCACGCTCACGCAGTTCCACGTCGATACGGCGATCGGCAAGCGCCTCATCGTGCACCACCTGAGCGACGATCGATCGTCGAGTGTGGCACAGGGGGACGAGGTCGTGCTG
>JAOUEA010000333.1 GCA_029858935.1 Actinomycetota bacterium | reverse complement strand
GCCGTTCCACGAGCCCGGGGTCGCCGAATCGATCCGCGACGGCATGGCGGCAGGGAGGCTCGCGTTCGCGCATGAGACGGCCGATGCCGTTCGCGATGCCGACGTCGTGTTCGTGTGCGTCGGGACGCCGCCTCGAGCCACCGGCGAGGCGAACCTCGTCGCCGTGGAACAGGCCGTCCGCGAGTCCATGAACCACGCTGCTCCGGGCCTAGTGATCGCAGAGAAGTCGACCGTGCCCGCGGGCACCGCCGATCGCCTCGTGCGGGCGGTCGCGTTGCAGCGACCGGACTTGGCCAGCTCGGTCGAGGTCGTGTCGAACCCAGAGTTCCTCCGCGAAGGGCATGCACTCCAGGATGCGATGCACCCGGAGCGCATCCTTGTGGGAGCCGCCTCGGAGTCAGCATTCGCGGTCATGCGCCGGCTGTACGAGCCGTTCACCGCCGCCGGCTCGCGGCTGATCGAGACAGACATCCGGACGGCCGAGCTCGCGAAGCACGCATGCAACGCCTTCTTGGCGCTGAAGATCTCCTACGCGAACGCGCTCGCGCGTCTGTGCGAGCGTGCCGATGCCGATGTCGTTGCGGTCACCGAGGTGATGGGCGCCGACTCTCGCATCGGTCCCGCGTTCCTCAATGCGGGTCTCGGCTACGGCGGGTACTGCTTCCCCAAGGATCTCGTCGCCTTCGATCATCTCGCGACCTCGGTCGGCTATGACTTCGCGATGTTGCGCGAGGTCGAGCGCGTCAACGACGAAGCGGTCGATGCGACCGTCGACAAGATCCGCGACGCGTTGTGGAACCTCGACGACAAGCGCGTCGCCTTGCTCGGCCTTGCGTTCAAGCCTGGTACCGACGACGTGCGGATCGCACCGGCTCTCGTGCTCGCGGAGCGTCTTCGTGCGCTCGGCGCGACGGTCGTCGGCTACGATCCGCACGCAGCCGAGAGTGCCGTGCGTGCCCAGCCTGAGTTGCAGGTTGCCCCTTCCGCGTACGAAGCAGCACGTGGTGCGCACTGCGTCGTGTTGTGCACCGAGTGGGAGGAGTTCCGCGATCTCGACTTCGACAAGCTGGGCGAGATCATGACCACCCGTGTCCTCGTGGACGGCCGCAACGCGATCGACGCCGACGCCGCGGTCGGCCACGGCTTCCACTACTACCCGACGGGACGACGGCCCTCCGCACCAGACCATGCCTAAGGCCCTGGTCACGGGTGGCGCCGGGTTCCTTGGGTCGCACCTGTGCGAGCGGTTGCTCGCCGATGGGTGGGAGGTCGTCGCCTACGACTCGCTCCTGACCGGCCGGCGAGCCAACCTCGCTGCGGCCGAGCGTGAGCCGGCGTTCACGTTCGTCGAGCACGACGTCACCCTCGAGCTTCCCGACCCCGGTCCGCTGGACTGGGTGCTGCATTTCGCTTCCCCGGCCTCTCCGCCGGATTACCTCGACCATCCGATCGAGACGCTTCGCGTCGGCGCCCTGGGCACCATGCGCACACTGGAGCTCGCCCGCGATCGAGGGGCCGGGTTCCTGCTGGCTTCCACCTCGGAGGTGTACGGCGATCCATCAGTGCACCCGCAGGTCGAGACGTATTGGGGCAACGTGAACCCCGTCGGTCCGAGGTCTGTCTACGACGAGTCGAAGCGATACGCAGAAGCCCTCACCATGGCCTACGGCCGGACCTACGGAATGAACGCGAAGGTCGTGCGCATCTTCAACACCTACGGACCCCGGATGCGGATCGACGACGGCCGGGCCGTGCCGAATTTCGTCGCGCAGTCGCTCAGTGGACGTCCGATGTCCGTCTACGGCGATGGGTCGCAGACGCGATCGCTCTGCTATGTCGATGATCTGGTCGAGGGATTCCGACGGTATCTCGACGTCGCAGAGGTCGGCCCCATGAACCTCGGCAACCCCGAGGAGGTCACGATCTTGCACCTCGCCGAGCTCGTTGCGGAGATGGCTGAAGTGCCCAAACAGATCGAGTTCCTTCCCGCGTTGGTGGATGATCCTACGGTACGATGCCCCGACATCACGCTCGCCGGGCGCTGGCTCGGATGGCGGCCCTCGGTCTCCCTGCGAGACGGCCTCCGGCGGACGATCGAGTGGGCCCGCGATGCGGGATGGGGCAACGGCTGAACGTTCGAGTCGGCCCGCAACTAGGTGGAGGGTTGTACGAGGGGAGACCGATCGA
>JAOUEA010000093.1 GCA_029858935.1 Actinomycetota bacterium | reverse complement strand
TCGCTCGTGCCGGGATGCGGGTCGACGTCGTGAGCCTCGAACCCGTCGTGGCCGGCCCCGCAGCGGCGAATCTCGATCGTCTCGCCGAGCAATCCCTCGACGCTCGGCCGTGGGATCCGAAGGAGGCCGATCGCGTGCTCGCACGCTGCGATGTCGCGATCGACGCGCTCTTCGGCACCGGGTTCCGGGGCAAACCCGAGGGGATCTGGCAACAGGCGATCGAGGAGCTCGCTGCGTCGGCCGCGCCCGTGGTCGCGGTCGACATCCCGTCGGGGGTCGACGCGAGGACCGGCGCGATCGAGGGTTCGGCGGTCCGGGCTCGGCTCACGGTGGCGTTCGGCGCCGCGAAGGTCGGGTCGGTGATGCTGCCCGGAGCCGAGCGCTCGGGCACCGTGAGAGTCGTGGACATCGGCTTCCCGGACGGGTTGGTGCGCCCGTCGGTCGGATTGATCGAGGCCGGCGACGTGACGGCGGTGCTGCCGGCGCGCGAGCTCGAGGGACACAAGCGCAGCTCGGGCGTGCTGCTCGTGGTGGCAGGCGCTCGCGCGATGACGGGTGCGCCGGCATTGATCGCGCGAGCGGCCGGTCGCATCGGCACGGGGCTGGTCATCGTGGCCACGCCGGCCGGCGCCCTGGCATCGGTGCAGGCATACGCGCCCGAGTCGGTGTTCCTCCCGCTTCCGCAGACCGACGAGGGCACGGTCGCCCTCGACGCGCTCGACCCGCTGCTCGAGGCCTGTGGGGGCGCAGACGCCCTCGCCATCGGACCGGGACTCACCCGCAACGACGAGACGGCTCGGCTCGTTCGGGAGGTGGTCGGCCGGTCGCCGGTGCCCGTGGTGGTGGACGCCGACGGTTTGAACGCGTTCGAGGGCCGTGCCGAGGCGCTCGGCCGGCGCCTGTCCGATGCCGTGCTCACACCGCACGACGGCGAGTTCGCGCGGCTCATGCCGGCTCTGCCGGGCGGTGGGACCGATCGGATCGCGTCGGCTCGGGCGCTCGCCGGGGTCAGCGGGGCCGTCACGCTCCTCAAGGGAACGAGGACCGTGATCGCACCAGCCGAGGGGACGGTTCGAGTGAATCCGACCGGTACCCCGGTGCTCGCGACGGCCGGCACCGGCGACGTGCTCACGGGAGTGATCGGTGGCTTGATGGCGCGAGGCGTCGACCCGCTCGAGGCTGCGACCGCCGGCGCATTCCTGCACGGCATCGCGGGGCAACTCGCCGGGAGCGACACGGGTGTGGGAACGCTGGCGAGCGACGTGATCGAACGCCTTCCCGATGCCCTCACGGCGGTGTCGGCATGACGGACCTGCGGCCGACGTGGGTCGACGTCGACCTCGACGCGATCGCGCACAACGTGCGGGCGCTCTCGTTCGCAGGAAGCGAGCTGATGGCGGTGGTCAAGGCCGACGCCTATGGCCACGGCGACGTGCCGGTGGCGCGAGCGGCCCTCGATGCAGGAGCGACGTGGCTGGGAGTGGCCCTCGTCGAGGAAGGACTCGCCCTGCGGTCCGCGGGCATCGAGGCGCCCGTCCTGGTGCTGTCGGAGTGCCCCCCCGGGTCCGAGATGCTGGCCGTGTCGGCCGGACTCACCGCAACGGTGTACTCGTCGGCGGGTCTCGACCGACTCGCGGCGATCGCCGCCACCGCTCGGGATCGCGTCGGCGTGCACGTCAAAGTCGATACAGGGATGCATCGGGTCGGCGTGTGGCCGCCCGAGGACGTGCCGGCGTTCGTCGACCGAGTGGTGGAAGCCGGACTGGAGCTCGACGGCGTCTGGACGCACCTGGCGTGTGCGGATTCGGACGATGTGGGAACGAACGGACAGCTCGACGTGTTCGCCGACACGATCGACCGGCTCGCGGCCGAGGGTCACAGGCCCAGACTGCTGCATGCGGCGAACACCGCGGCCACGATCCGGCACCCGCGAGCCCGGCTCGATCTCGTTCGAGTCGGCATCGGCCTGTACGGCATCGAGCCCGCCCCCGGCGTCGGCGCCGATCTCGGCCTGGTGCCGGCGCTGACCTGGCGGTCGCTCGTGGCCTCGGTCAGGCGTCTTCGAGCCGGCAGCCGCGTGTCGTACGGGCATCACTACGAGTTCGAGCGTGACGCGTGGGCTGCAACGGTGCCGCTGGGCTACGCCGACGGCTACCCTCGCACGCTGTCTTCGCGAGCCGACGTCTTGATCGATGGGCGCCGCTGTCGCGTGGCGGGAAGCGTCACGATGGACCAACTGATCGTCGATTGCGGTGACAGGCCCCCCACGCCGGGCGACGAGGTCGTGCTGCTCGGCGCCCAGGGAGACGAGGCCGTGTCCGCCTGGGAGCTCGCGAACCAGAGCGGCACGATCGCGTATGAGATCGTGGCCCGCATCGGTGCACGTGTGCCGCGGCGTTCCTTCGGGGGCGGGGGGCCTTCATGACCAAGAAGAGGACGGCGCTGATCGCCGGAGGACTCGCCGCCGGCGCGATCGCCGCGGGCGCAGTCGGGCGTACCGTGGTCCGCAGGCGCACCGAGCACGATCTCGAGGCACCACTGTGGGACCTTCCGCCCGACGATCTCGGTCCCGTGCGCTCGTTCGACGGGACGAACCTCGCCGTGAGGGCCGCCGGCGACGAGGCGGCCCCGATGCTCCTGTTCGTTCACGGTTTCAGCCTGGACATGACGACCTGGCGAGAGCAATGGGTCGACCTCTCCGTCGACCACCGCTGCGTGCTGATGGACCAGCGGGGTCACGGGGCGAGCGAACGTCCTGCCGACGGCGACCTGTCCGTCCGCTCGATGGGGCGCGACATCGCCGCCGTGCTGGAAGCGGTTGCGCCCGATCGCCGCGTCGTGATCGTTGGGCACAGCATGGGGTCGATCGCCATCCTCGCGATGGCCGAGGTCCGCCCAGACCTGTTGGCAACATCGGTCGCCGGGCTCGTGCTCGTGGGCACCTCGGCATCCGAGCTCGTGCGCGGTGCGATGGGGTCGATCACCGATCTCGTGCGGCCCAGGTTGGGCTCGCTCCGATCGGCCGCCGAACGGGTGGATCGCCTCCGTAAGGCGGTGCTCGCCAGCCCCACCGACCTGCGTGGCGCCGTCGTCCGGCTCACGCAGTTCGGGCCCGATGCCCCGCGTCACGTGGTCGACCACGTCGTGCATCTTGCCGAGCGGGCGTCGTCCGAGGTCTGGACCGACGGACTCGCGGCCCTGCTGGATACGGACCTCCGCCATGTGCTGCCCCGGGTGCGCGTTCCGTCGTTGGTCATCGTGGGCGAGCACGACCGCGTGACCCCTCCCGCGAGCGGCGTCGAGTTGGCCGCCGCTCTTCCCGATGGCCGCTTCGTGCTGTTGGAGGGCGCCGGACACATCGCGATGCTGGAGCGCCCCGTGGAGCTCGATCGAGAGATCCGAACCTTCGCGCGAAGCGTGCTCTCGGCTGGGCACGCCCCGAGGTCGAAGCGCAGGGCATCGACGAAGAAGAAGGGCGGCGGATGAGCCGGACCTTGGCCGAGGCAGCCGCGGAGGCGGCCGATTGCACGAAATGCCGGCTCTCGCAGGGTCGCACGCAGGTCGTGTTCGGTGCGGGGCACCCCGACGCAGGCCTGATGTTCATCGGGGAAGGTCCCGGGTTCCATGAGGACGAACAGGGAGAGCCGTTCGTCGGTGCGGCGGGTCAGCTGTTGAACAGGATGCTCGGAGAGATCGACTTGGCCCGAGACCAGGTGTACATCGCGAACATCGTGAAGTGCCGCCCCCCCGGGAATCGCGATCCTCGCCCCGATGAGATCGATGCATGCACGCCGTGGCTGGTGGAGCAGATCTCCCTGATCCAACCACAGGTGATCGTGACGCTCGGAAACTTCGCGACCAAGTTCGTGCTGAATACGCAGACCGGCATCACGAGGCTGCGCGGGCAGATCCACGATTGGCACGGACGCACGGTGATCCCGACGTTCCATCCGGCGGCGATCCTGCACGGGGGAGGAGAGAAGTCTCGCCAGTTCCAGCTGCTGCTCGACGACTTCCGCATGGTGCGCTCGACCCTCGACGCGATGAGCGAGCGGCCGTCGGACGTGGTCGAGCTTCCGGAGGCCGACGTCGGCGCGCCGGCCGACGACACCGACCAGCTGGAGCTGTTCTGACGATGCAGGTCGAGATCATGACGCCCTCGGCCGAAGACACCCGCGAGGTCGGCGAGGCGGTCGCGTCGCTGCTTCGAGCCCGCGACGCCGTGATGCTCGCGGGTGACCTCGGCTCGGGCAAGACGACGTTCGCGCAAGGGGTGGCACGAGGGCTGGGCATCGAGGAGCAGGTGTCCTCGCCGACGTTCACGCTCGTCAAGGAGTACACGGGCATCCTCGATCTCGCGCACGTCGATGTCTACCGGCTCGAGCGCGTCCAGGATGTCGTCGATCTCGGACTCGAGGAGCTCGGGGGCGGTGACGACGTGTTGCTCGTCGAATGGGGCGACACGATCGAGGAGTTGCTGCCGGTCGATCGTTTGCGGGTCGAGCTCATCACCGCGGACGAGCACGATGACCTGCGGAAGATCGTGATCTCCGCCTCCGGCCCAGCGTGGGTCGACCGATTCGCGGAGCTCGAGGCCGCCGTCATGCCCTGGGTGGTGACCGCGTGATCGTCATCGGCATCGACACCTCGACGTCGCAGACCTCGGTCGCGGTCGGTACCGAGAACGAGATCTTGGCCAAGGCCAGTGTCGCGGGCCCTGCACGGCAGGAGTCGGTGACTCCTTTGCTGCAGGAGCTCCTGACCCGCAGCGATCTCACCATGTCCCAGATCGGGGGTGTCGCCGTCGGCGTCGGCCCCGGGTTGTTCACGGGCCTCCGGGTGGGGGTCGAGACGGCGAAGACGCTCGCACAGGTCTCCGGCGTGCCGATCGTCGCCGTCACGAGCCTCGATGCCTTGGCTCACCCGATGCGCCACAGTCCGAGGCTGATCGCTGCCGTGATCGACGCCCGACGCGGCGAGGTGTTCTCGGCGATCTACCGTGCCGTGCCCGGAGGGGTCGTCCGCGAGCGCGATTACACGGTCCATCCCCCCGACCGGCTCATGGCCGAGCTGCAGGCGATGCCCGGAGAAGTGCTGGCCGTGGGGAACGGTGCGATGCTGTATCGACATGTACTCGAAGAGATCGGAAGCCGGATCGAGTTCGCGTCATCGATCGCCGCGCACCCCGAGGCGTCGGCGATGGTGGAGCTCGCCGTGCCCAGGTTCCTTCGTGAGGAGCACGATCGGCTGTTCGATGTCGTCCCCTTGTACCTGAGGAAGTCCGATGCTGAGATCGCGTGGGATCGGCGAGCACGGGGCGTCTAGGGTCGAGGTCGCGCGCATGCGCAGGCGCCACATGCGCGGCGTCATGGCGATCGAGCGCCAGGTGTACGCGCGCCCCTGGAGTCCCAATCTCTTCGTCGCCGAGATGACCGAGCCCAACAACAGGTGCTACCTCGTTGCCCGGATCGACAAGATCGTCGTGGGCTACGGGGGCCTGATCTGCTACGGGGACGAAGCGCACGTGACGAACATCGCGGTCGACCCTCAGCGGCATCGCCTCGGCATCGGCACCAGGTTGCTCTACGAGCTCGTCGCCCAGGCGATCGTCATGGGCGGTCACGCGGTCTCGCTCGAAGTGCGTGTCACCAACTGGGGTGCCCAGCGGATGTACGGGCGGTTCGGATTCCGTCCGGTCGGCATCAGACGCAACTACTACCAAGAGCTCCATGAGGATGCGTTGATCATGTGGACCGACGACATCCGCACGGAGTCCTACGCGAACAGGCTCGACCGCATCGCCGCGACGATGCCCGAACCGGTGCGCTCCACGTGATCACGCTCGGCATCGAGACGTCGTGCGACGAGACCGCGGTTGCCGTGGTCGAGGACACCTTCGTGGTGCGCGCGAACCTGATCGCGTCGCAGGTACACCTGCACGAGCGATTCGGGGGTGTCGTCCCCGAGGTCGCTGCGAGGGCGCACGTCGAAGCGCTCAACCCCTTGCTCGAAGAGACGCTCGGGAACGCGGAGATCGGATTCGGTGAGATCGACGCGGTGGCCGTCACGACCGGACCGGGGCTCGCGGGCGCGCTCTTGGTCGGCATGGCGGCGGCCAAGGCGCTGTCGTTGGCGACCGGCGCAGACCTCGTCGGTGTCAACCATCTGGAGGGTCACTACTGGGCGAACTTCCTCGAACACGGCCCGCCCGAGCCTCCGTACGTCGCCCTGATCGTCAGCGGCGGGCACACGATGCTCGTCCATGTGCCCGAGATGTTCCGGCATGTCGTGCTCGGCCAGACGCTCGACGATGCGGCAGGAGAAGCATTCGACAAGGTCGCCCGGCTGATCGGGCTCGGATTCCCCGGCGGCCCCGCGCTCGACGCCATGGCTCGCCAAGGCGACCCGCACGCGATCAGGTTCCCTCGAGCGATGGAGGACTCAGGAGACTTCGACTTCTCGATGAGCGGGCTGAAGACGGCTGTGCTGCGTCACGTGAAGGCTTCGCGCGCTGCCGGACAGGATCTGCACCTGCCGGACCTTGCAGCGAGTTTCCAGGAAGCGATCGTCGATGTGCAGGTCACGAAGACGATCGCGGCCGCCAAGGACATGGGGTCTCCGACGATCCTGCTCGGAGGAGGAGTCGTCGCGAACACCCGACTGCGTGAACGCCTCGCCGCGGCGGCGGAGCGGGAAGGTCTGAGGGTGCTGTTCCCGTCGATGCCGCTGTGCACCGACAACGCGGCCATGATCGCCTGTCTCGGTTCGGCGAGATGGACTCGCGGGGAGCGCACCTCGCTCGACATCGCCGCCGATCCACAACTAAGGTTGAGCGTGTGAGCACAGTCCTGGTGACGGGGGGCGCCGGGTTCATCGGCTCGCACCTGGCAGATCGCCTGTTGGCCGAAGGCCACCGTGTGATCAGCGTGGACGATCTCACCACCGGTCGTATCGCCAACCTGGTCGATGCGCGTGGCTACGGCAAGGAGTTCACATTCTTCAACATGGACGTGCGCGCCGAGGGCCTCTTGCCGCTGTTCGAGCGACATCGGCCCGAGGTGGTCTTCCATCTGGCTGCGCAGTCCGGTGTGCGTGCTTCTCTCGACGACCCGGTACGCGATGCATCGATCAACCTGATGGGATCCCTCAACGTGCTCGAGTGCGCGGCCGCGGTCGAGTCGCGCAAGGTCATCTATGCGGCCAGCGGCGGCACGATCTATGGCGAACCTCGCCGACTGCCCGCCAAGGAGACGAGCGCCCAGAGCTCCCGGCCCCTCAGTCCGTACGGCATCTCGAAGAAGGTCGTCGTCGACTACCTCGGCTTCTACCAGCGGTATCGAGGGCTCGACTACACGGCACTCGCGCTCGGCAACGTGTACGGGCCCCGGCAGGATCCCCATGGGGAAGCCGGCGTGATCGCGATCTTCGCCTCGAAGATGCTCGCTGGCGGGCCCGTGACGGTGTTCGGCGACGGGAATCAGACCCGCGACTACGTCTTCATCGACGACGTCGTCCACGCCTTCGTACAAGCCATCGACCGGGGCCCTGGGAAGCTGGTGAACGTGGGAACGGGCCTCGAGACCAGCGTGAACCACGTGCTGGGCCTGCTGGCCGGCATCACCGGCTACGACCGAGCCCCGGAGTTCGGCCCCTTGCCTCCGGGGGAGCTGCGTCGCAGCGCCCTCCATATCGGCTCGGCACCCAACGCCATCGCATGGAAGCCCTGGACCCACCTCGAGGACGGGCTCGCCGAGACGGTGGCCTACCTCAAGGGCGTGTGAACATGATCCGGTTCGGCCCCCAGGGAGCAACGTCCGTCGTGCGCGCGCTCGACGTGCCACTCGAGCGCGGTGCGCGAGCGACTTGGGTCGTCCACGCGGCGCTCCGAACGGGTTTCCAGATCACGTTGCTCGGCGACGAGCCGGACGGGGAGTGAGCGACAGCGCGCCTCGGCGCGCCGGCCGGTTCCGAAGTGCCTACGCGGACGCGGCTCCGGTGCCGTTCTGGCTCGCCCAGCCCGGGGCACCCGCGGCCTGTCCGCCATTGGAGGGCGCGACGCAGGCCGATCTCGCGATCGTGGGCGGAGGGTTCACCGGCCTGTGGGCGGCGATCCAGGCCAAGCAGGATCGGCAGGACCGCGATGTGGTGCTGCTGGAGCAGGACACGGTCGCGTTCGGGGCGAGTGGGCGCAATGGGGGGTTCTGCGACGCCTCGCTCACCCACGGTCTTTCCAACGGCATCGACCGTTTCCCGGATGAGATCGAGACGATCGAGCGACTCGCCGCGGAGAGCTTCCGCGGCATCGAGGAGACCATCGCCCGGTTCGACATCGAGTGCGATTGGAACCCCGAAGGCGAGGTGCTGGTCGCCCGTCAGCCGCACGAGGTCGAGTGGATGCGAGGAAGCGCCGAGCAGGCGCGTCGGTTCGGATACGACGCGGTGTTCCTCGAGCGCGACGAGGTGCGGGCTCATCTCGACTCGCCCACGTACCTCGCGGGCATGTGGAAGCGCAGCGGGTGCGCCATGGTCGATCCCGCTCGGCTCGCATGGGGGTTGAAGAGGGCCGCTCGGGAACTCGGTGTCCGCATGTACGAGGGAACGCCGGTCGTGGGGTTGGCGAAGACCGCGACGGGAGTCGCACTCGACACCTCGTCCGGACGGGTCGAGGCTGAACGCGTGGTGTTGGCCACGAACGGCTTCCCGCCGTTGGTGCGTTCGATCCGTCGCTACGTGGTGCCGGTCTACGACTACGTGCTCATGACCGAGCCGCTCACGGCCGAACAGCGCGCATCGATCGGGTGGGCCAGGCGCCAGGGCTTCGCCGACAGCGCGAATCACTTCCACTACTACCGCTTGAGCGCCGACGATCGGATCCTGTGGGGCGGGTACGACGCGATCTACCACTGGCGCAACCGCGTGGCACCGGAACTCGAGCAGCGCGAGGCGACGTTCGAGGTCCTCGCCGGGCATTTCTTCGAGACGTTCCCGCAGCTGGAGGGGATGCGGTTCTCTCATCGCTGGGGCGG
>JAOUEA010000332.1 GCA_029858935.1 Actinomycetota bacterium | reverse complement strand
GCATCGCGGTGATACGGTCCGCGACGTGCAGCGTTCCGAGATGGCCCCGTCGGGCGCATCCGGCTCCGATGCTTCCCGCCCCGAGACATCGCCGCCGGATGGGACCTGGGCGATCGTGTTCGCGATCGCAGGCTTCCTGACGTTCGCGACGTTCGCGGCGGCCAGCGACTCGCCGTTCCAGCCGGTGCTGCCGGTAGGTGCCGAACCGAGCGGACCGCTCACCGTCGCTTCGGCGGCGCTGGGCCTCGACCGCCTCGCGGGGTCCTGGCTGGTCGCGGTTGGCGTCGCGGTCGCCGCGCTCGCGATCGGCGGGTTCTTGATGCTGCTCCGCGAGGCATGGCGGGGGAGGGTCAGCCTCAAGACGGTGCTGCTGCTCGCGATCGTGGCAGACCTCGTCGTGGTGTTGATGGTGCCGTTGCTGTTCTCTCGCGACGTGTACTCCTACGCCTTCTATGGACGCATCGCTGCCGTCTATCACGAGAACCCATACGTCCACACGCCGGTCGAGTTCGCCAGCGACGAGCTCTGGTCGTTCGTGGGGCCGAAGTGGGTGGATACCCCCGCGGTGTACGGCCCGGCCTTCACGACGATCTCGAGTGGCATCGCGCGGGGCTTCGCAACTCCCGCGGGCCAGGTCGATGCGTATCGGTGGTTCGCCGCAGCCGTGTATCTCGCCACGATCGCCGTCATCGTGCTCGCCGTGCGGCGTGTACGCCCTGAGCGAGCGGCGTTCGCGGTCGCGGCCTTCGGGTTGAATCCTGTCGTGCTGTTCCACGGGGTCGCGAGTGGGCACAACGACCTGCTCGTAGGGCTCGCGGTGGCGACGGGGTTTCTCTTGCTCCTGAACGACAGGACGCTCCTGGCGGTCGGGGTGCTCGCGCTCGGCGCGCTGATCAAGGCCACCGCGGTGTTGCCGCTCGTGCTGCTGATCGTCTGGTGCATCGCGCGGGCGCCGAGAGGTCTGCGGTGGCGCACCGCGGTGACCCACGCCGGACTGGCCGTCGGGGTCGGCCTCGTGTTCGCACTCCCGTACCTGCAGACCCACGATCCGACGCTCGGCATGCTCGAGCTCACCGGACACGAAGGCTGGCTCGCCCCGTCGGTCTTCGTGCGGAAGGTGTTCGGGTGGCTGAGCTTCGGCACGCTCGGGTGGCTCGCCCGCGTCGCGTTCGCCGCCGTGCTGCTCGTGACGTTCGTCAGGCTCGCACGCGACGTGGCTCGCCGCGCCGCGGTCCGCGAGCCGATCGAGACGCTCGGAGCCGCGATGGCATGGTCGCTCGTCGTCCTCATGCTGATGGGGCCCGTGCTGCTTCCCTGGTACGTCGTGTGGGCGCTACCGCTCGCCTGGATGCTGCCGACGCCACCCCGGGCCACGCTCGTCGCCGCCGGCGTCGCGCTGGCGTTCGCGCAATGGTCCACCGAACCGCTGCGCTACCCGGACTCGTTCGCCGTGAACCTAGCCGTCGGCCACTGGATCGTGACGCCCGTCATGCTCGGGATCGTGATCTGGTGCCTGGTCGACCTGCGACGGCGCGTGCTCGACCGCCTTCCTTTGCACGACCAGGAGCATGTAGCCGCTCAGGCCGGCGAGGGCCGAGGCGAGCGCCGGTCCCCACCACCCGCCGAGCGGGACGCCGAGGCGTTCTAGCGCGAGACCGGCGATGGTCAGGGTCGCCGCCCCGAACGCCGGCGCGGAGGCGGAGGAGGCGATCGGGTCGTCGAAGGCCCACCGCGACCATCCGGCGCCCACGAGCCACAGCAGTGCGAGCACGACCACCGCGGCCAGGGCGATCCTCGTCGCCGACGACGGCGCGAGTTCGTCGTCGCCTGCGGGGAGCTTCCGAGCGTCGGTCACCGAGGATCGCACGCTCTGCAGGCCGGTCGGATCGTCGGCGTTCACCCAGTCGACGAGACGATCGTCCTCCAGCGCCGACGGCTCGGCGTTCCACTCCTTGGCGACGAAGATCGCTCGCTCGCCATCGGGGATGTCCGACAGCGTCAGGCGAGACAGCGCGTCGTATTCGGCCTGCCCCCGAACCGTCGGCCGGCCGGCCGACAGGTCGTCGAGCGTGCCGACGAACACCCGGACGTCGTCGGCCCGGTCGGGAGGGACGGCCGCGCGAGCGATGTTCGCGACGTTCGTCGCGTTGAAGGTGACGAATCGATCGGGCTCGTCGACGACGAACACCAACGGCGT
>JAOUEA010000331.1 GCA_029858935.1 Actinomycetota bacterium | reverse complement strand
CCTTGTGATGCCGAGGGCCGAGTTCGACCATCGCCTGATCCAACGAGCTCAGAAGGCGGGGGCGCGTCTGTACGAACGGATCGACGCTGTCGAGCCGACGCGCGACGGGGGATGGGTGACCGGCGCACGCGTGCGGCCCGCGGAGGACAAGGACGCCGAGCCCAGCGAGATCCGAGCGCGATTCACGATCGCCGCCGACGGTGCGGCGAGTCGCTTCGCGAAGCCGGCCGGTGTTCGCCGCGACGATTCCCGGCCACTGGGCATCGCGGCCCGGCGTTACTACCGCACGCCGTATCACCCCGGCCCCTGGTTCGAGTCCTGGCTCGACCTGTGGGAAGGCGACCTGTTGTTGCCCGGCTACGGATGGCTGTTCCCCATGGCGGGTGGTCAGATCAACCTGGGCGCCGGCCTGCTCAACACCTTCAAGGACTTCAAACAGATCTCGGCGCAGCGATTGTTCAACGCGTTCTCGGCCATGTTGCCCGGGGGATGGGAGATATCCGACGACACGGCTGAGGGTCGCGTGCTGTCGGGGCCGCTGCCGATGAGCCTCAACCGGGTGCCACAGGCCGTGCCCGGCATGCTCCTCATCGGTGATGCGGCAGGAGCGGTGAACCCGTTCAACGGCGAGGGCATCGCCTATGCGATGGAGACTGGCGAGGTCGCCGCCGACCTCGTGCATGAGGCGCTCGTCAACGATCGACCCGGCATCGCGATGATGTATCCGACGGTCCTTCGCGAGCGCTACGGCGACTACTTCGCGATCGGCCGTGGCTTCGCGAAGATCATCGGGCGGCCCGCGATCATGAGCCGGGCGACCAGGTACCTGCTGCCGAACCAGCGGGTGATGGGGTTCGCGATGCGGGTGATGGCCAACCTGACCGACGGACCCGACGGAGATCGCCAGGACCGCCTGTTCCATGTGTTGCAGCGGATCGCGAGTGTCCGTGGCCGATAGGATTCGCCCGTGCTGACCGAGTACCTGCCGATCGTCGCGATGGCCGTGCTCGCGGTCGCGTTCGGGGTCGCCTCGCTCGTGGTCTCGCGCATGTTCCGGCCGCACCGGCCGAACCCTGTGAAGCTCTCGCCGTACGAGTGCGGCAACGACCCGGTGCGGCTTCCTCGCGGCGAACGGTTCAGCGTCAAGTTCTACGTCGTGGCCATGCTCTTCATCATCTTCGATATCGAGATCATCTTCCTGTTCCCGTGGGCGGTGCGCTTTCGCCAGCTCGGCTTGTTCGGGCTCGTCGAGATGGCGTTCTTCATCGGCCTGGTCTTCGTGGCCTACATCTACGTGTGGCGGGCAGGGGGGCTCGATTGGGCCACGAGCGTCGAGGCTCCGGCCGACGCCGACCTGGCAAGTGACTCGCCACGTGACCCGATGGCCGCGGCCGACGAAGAGCTGGCCGCAGCGATGCACGATGCGGAGGTTGCCGGTGCCCGTTGAGCGGCTCGAGGGTGTGCAACTGGGCAAGACGCCCGAAGAGATCGAGGAGGAGGTCCGCCGCGGCGTGCTGCTGACCTCGCTCGACCGCGCGGTCGGGTGGGCCCGGAAGCAGTCGATGTGGCCGGCCACGTTCGGTCTCGCATGCTGTGCGATCGAGATGATGTCGACCGGCGCCGGCAAGTACGACCTGTCGCGCTGGGGCATGGAGCTCTTCCGGGCCTCGCCCCGCCAGGCCGACCTCATGATCGTGGCGGGCCGCGTGTCGCAGAAGATGGCACCGGTTTTGCGGCGCATCTACGACCAGATGCCGGAACCTCGCTGGGTGATCTCGATGGGTGTCTGCGCGAGCGCGGGTGGCATGTTCACGAACTACGCGATCGTGCAGGGCGTGGACACCATCGTGCCCGTCGACGTGTACGTGCCCGGGTGCCCGCCGAAGCCGGAGATGCTGATGCATGGAATCCTGAAGCTGCAGGAGAAGGTGCGGACCACGGAGCCCTTCAAATGAAGCCTGCCGAGCTCGCTGAGCGGGTCGCCATCCAGTGTCCTGACACGCTCGTGGCTCGCGGTGAGGTGACGACGATCGTCGAGCGCGACGACCTGCTCGAGACGCTCGCATGGCTGAGGCACGATGAGGCACTCGCGCTCGGGTTCTGCTCGAGCGTCACCGCGACCGACTGGCCCGGGTCCGATCCGAGGCTGTGGGTCGTCTACGAGCTGCTGTCGATCGAGCACCATCACCGGCTCAGGGTGAAG
>JAOUEA010000092.1 GCA_029858935.1 Actinomycetota bacterium | reverse complement strand
GCCTGGCCTTCCTCGAGGCGTTTTCGTTCACCGACGACGAGATCGAAGGGCTCGCCGGCATGGGCTTCGACGACCGAGCGCTCGAGGATTTCTCGACGCTGCGGTTCGAGGGCGAGGTCTGGGCCGTGCCCGAGGGGCGCATCGTCCATTCCGAGGAACCCGTGCTCGAGGTGACCGCCCCCGTCGCCGTCGCACAACTGGTCGAAACCGTGCTGCTGAACCAGATCACGCTGCACACGACGCTTGCGTCGAAGGCCGCCCGCTACGTGCTCGCCGCGGAGGGACGCCAACTCGTGGACTTCGCGTTCCGCCGCACCCACGGCGTGGAAGCCGCGATGGCCGTCGCGCGAGCGAGCGCCCTGGTCGGCTTCACGGCGACCTCGAACGTGGAAGCCGCGCGACGGTACGGGTTGACGGTCGCGGGCACGATGGCGCATGCGTTCGTCGAGGCCTTCCCCACGGAGCGAGCCGCGTTCCGCGCGTTCGCGGAGGATCATCCGAGCCGTACCACCTTCCTCGTCGACACCTACGACACGCTCGGCGGCGTCGACGCGGCGATCGACACGATCCGCGAGCTCGGGCTCGACGATGCGATCGGCGTGCGCCTGGACAGCGGCGACCTCGACGCGCTGGCCCGCGGAGCGCGTGCGAAGCTCGACGAAGCCGGCCTGCACCACGCTCGCATCTTCGCCAGCGGGGGGCTCGACGAGCTCGAGGTGCACGAGTTGGTGCGCGCCGGCGCGCCGGTCGACGCGTTCGGCATCGGCACGCAGATGGGCGTGTCGGCCGACGCTCCCTACATCGACTCGGTCTACAAGCTCGTGGAGTACGACGGCCGGCCGGTGATGAAGCTGTCCTCGGCGAAGGTGAGCCCTCCCGGGCGCAAGCAGGTCTGGCGATCCGAGGGGCCCGAGCATCACGACGTGCTCGCCCTGCGCGACGAGGCCGGGCCCGACGGCGCCGCGCCGTTGCTCGAGCCGGTGATGCGCGAGGGTCGGCGCGTGGTGGCGGCGCCGTCGCTCGCCGCGGCACGTGGCCGATTCGAGAGCGACCTCGGCACCGTGCCGCAGAAGGCCAAGCGGCTCGCCCACCCCGAGCATCTCGCCGTGCACCACAGCCACGCGCTTCGGCAGCTCACCAGGGACACGCGCGATGAGGCCGAACGCCGGTCGGGCCTCGACACATGAGCGGCGAGGCGGCTTCCGCGCCCTTGCCAGAGCGCCGGCGTCGGCGCCGGTGGCCCTGGGTCGCGGGCATCACGATCGTCGTGCTGCTCGCCGCGTTCTACGGAGGCGGGGGCTTCTACTTCTCGAACGTGCTCGACGAGCGCGCGCTCGACGGCGCCTCGATGCGCGCCGCCACCGCCGAGCTCGACCCCGATGTCGAGGTGCTGACCGTGGCGACCGCCGACGTCCCCGGCGAGACGACGATCACGCTGCGTGCGATCGACGGCGACCTCGGCGTCGCGCTCCAGGGCGTGCAGGGACTGCGGTGGGAGTCGGGCTACGGACGGATCGTTCCGATCGGGCCGGGCGACGGCAGCGAAGACTCGAGCCGGGTCGAGCGCGCGTTCACGTTGATCGACGGCACCCTGCCGACGTCGGGCACCAGAGCCGAGCTCGACGTGCGGGCCTACCCGATGGAACCCGCCGACTCCGGCCTCGGTTTGCAGGCGCTCACCGTGTCCGGACCCCTCGGCGACTACCCGGCGTGGCTCGGCTCCTCCGCCGGCCCCACATGGGCGATCGTCGTGCACGGCAACTCGCTCTCACCCGCCGACGGCCTGCGCATTGTGCCCATCCTCACCCAGGCAGGGTTCCCCACGCTGGTCGCCACCTACCGCAACGACCCGGAAACGCCCGAGGATCCGAGCGGGAAGCTCCGATACGGGCTCACCGAATGGGAGGACCTCGAGGCGATGGTGCGCTACGCCCTCGAACAGGGGTCGGACGGGGTCGTGCTCGATGGATACTCGATGGGCGGAGGCGTGGTTGCAGCCTTCCTGCAACGATCCCGGCTCTCCGCCGAGGTGCGGGCGGTGATCTTCGACGCCCCGATGCTCGACTTCTCCACGACCGTCGACGACAACGCCGCGAGGGAAACCCTTCCCGTCGTGGGCCTGCCGCTGCCGAGCTCGCTCACGGCCGTTGCCAAATGGATGGCAGGAGCCCGCTTCGACGTCGAGTGGTCGTCGCTGGACTACCTCGCCGACACCAGCCGATACGACGTGCCCTTCCTCGTGTTCCACGGCACCGCCGACACGACCGTGCCGATCGGCACGAGCCGGGAGTTCGCCCGGCTGCTGCCGGAGGCGGTCACGCTGGTCGAATGCGAGGGGGCCGAACACATCGGGTGCTGGAACCTGGGGCCCGACCGGTACGCGACGGTGGTGCGGGCGTTCCTCGACGAGGCGACGCGCTAGGTCGTGCCGCGTTTGTGGCCGGGCGTCCGGACCCGTAGGGTTCCCCGGTCACCCGAACCGACCCCCCCGGGGGAGGGCGCCATGAGGAACGCGATCCGCCTGAGCCTCGCCGCCGTGCTGCTCGTGGTCGTCGCAGCGCCGGCGTCGTCGAGACTGATCAACCCCGACGTCGTGAAGGGCACCACGCTGTTCGAAGGACACGGCGCGGCCACCCACATCGGGCCGAGGCGACTGTTCGCATGGTCCAACGAGGTGGGCCGCAGGGGCACCGACGTCGCCGCCTTCTCCGAGGTCAACGGCGGCACGGTCACCCGCATCAGCGCCAAGCGAACGACCGCCTACGTCGGCGGGTTCGATCAGGGAACCGATCGCGTGATCTACCAGCAGGTCCGAGATGGCGACAGCGACCTGTTCCGCTACGACATCAGCGAGGGCGAGCGCGTGCCGCTCAAGAGGATCAACGACGGCCACTGGCAGTGGAACCCCTCGATGGACACCCACCGGGGCACGCCCTGGATCGTCTACGGCGTGAACCGGTTCGGCAGCCCGGCCGCCAAGTGGCGCTTCTACCTCTTCAACGCCGCGACCAAAGAGCGCACCCTGCTCGACGAGACGACGAACCGCTGCGGGTGCCTGTTCCCGGGAACGATCGCGTACCCATGGGTCACGTGGGCGGTGGGCGACGACGCCACCGCGTGGCGCTACAACATCCGCACCGGCGAACGCTCGCCGCTGCTGCCGACCGACCGCGACGAGTACGGCGTCGCGGTGGCTCCCGACGGCACGGCCTACGTGGCGCAGGCCGGGAATCGTTGCGGCTCACACGCGCAGCTGTATCGCGTCGGCCTCGACGGCACGCCGTTCCTGATCCACGAGTTCGGGGATGGGCGGGAGGCCGCCAACCTCAGCCTCGACACGACCGGGCCGCACGACCGGCTGTACTTCGATCGGCGCAACTGCCGCACCGGGTCCGCGGACATCTTGCGGCTGCGCCGAGCCGAGCTGGTCGGCAGCGCCGCCGGGCCGGTTCGAGCCGGTTCGGGCGGCTCGGGCGGCGGCGGGGCTAGGCGGTCGGAAGCCAGCTCGGGCGCGTCGCTTCGAACTCGCTGATCTTCCGCTCGTTGCGCAGCGACAGGCCGATGTCGTCGAGGCCTTCGACGAGGCGCCGGTGGGTGAACTCGTCGATGTCGAAGCCCTCGTCGAGCCCGGGAGCACGGACCAGGCGGCTCGGCAGATCGATGACGATGCGGGTCGAGGCGTCATCGAGCACGGCGTCCATGAGCGCCCGCACGGACTCGGCGCGGAGCTCCACGGGTAGCAGCCCGATCTTGAAGCAGTTGTTACGGAAGATGTCGGCGAAGCTCGGGGCGATCACGGCGTCGAACCCGTAGTCCTCGAGAGCCCACGGGGCATGCTCGCGGCTCGAGCCGCTGCCGAAGTTGGCGCCGGCGATCAGGATCGTGGCGCCCTCGTACCTGGCGTCGTTCAACACGAAGGCCGGGTCCTTGCGCCACTCGTCGAACAGGAAGGGACCGAACCCCGAACGCTCGATGCGCTTGAGGTACTGGGCCGGGATGATCTGGTCGGTATCGACGTCGGACCGATCAAGCGGCACCGCGGTGCCTTCGATCACGCCGATCGGCTCCACCTCACACCACCTCCTTCGCAGGCAGCTCGTCGGGCGTCCCGAACCGCCCCAGCACCGCCGTCGCAGCCGCGACGGCCGGACTCACCAGGTGCGTGCGGCCGCCCTTGCCCTGCCGGCCCTCGAAGTTTCGGTTGCTCGTGCTCGCGCTGCGCTCCCCCGGTTGCAGGATGTCGGGGTTCATCCCCAGGCACATCGAGCATCCGGCACCTCGCCAGTCGAAGCCCGCGTCGGTGAAGACTCGATCGAGGCCCTCCTGTTCGGCTCGTCGCTTCACCGCGACGCTGCCGGGCACCACCAGGGCTCGAAGTCCGTCGGCGACCCTGCGCCCGCTCACGATCTCGGCGGCCAGGCGCAGGTCCTCGATGCGCGAATTCGTGCACGAGCCGAGGAAGACCGTATCGGGCCTGATGTCGCGGATCGCCGTGCCCGGCGCCAGGTCCATGTAGGTGAGTGCGCGGGCCGCAGCGTCGCGCTTCGACGGTTCGTCGAAGCCCTCGGGGTCGGGCACCTCCTCGTCGATCGTCACCGACTGAGCGGGGTTGGTGCCCCAGCTCACGAATGGCTTGAGCAGGGTGGCGTCGACCTCGACCTCGGTGTCGAAGGTCGCGTCGGGATCGCTCGGTAGCGTCCGCCACTCGTCGAGCGCGGCTTCCCAGTCGGCGCCGGCCGGCGCGTGCGGGCGCCCCTCGACGTAGTCGAACGTGGTGTCGTCGGGCGCCACCATGCCCGCACGCGCTCCCGCCTCGATCGACATGTTGCAGATCGTCATGCGGCCTTCCATCGAGAGCGCGCGGATCGCCGAGCCCCGGTATTCGATCACGTGCCCGACGCCGCCGCCGGTGCCGATGCGGTTGATGATGCCGAGGATGATGTCCTTGGCGGAGACGCCCGCGGGCAGCTCGCCGTCGACCGTGACCGCCATCGACTTGGCGTGGTGTTGCGGAAGGGTCTGGGTGGCCAGCACGTGCTCGACCTCGCTCGTGCCGATGCCGAAGGCGAGGGCACCGAAGGCCCCGTGGGTCGACGTGTGCGAATCGCCGCACACGATCGTCATGCCGGGCTGCGTGTACCCCATCTCCGGACCGATCACGTGCACGATGCCTTGGCCGGCCGCGCCCCATGGGTAGAGCGTCACGCCGAACTCGTCGGCGTTGGCCTGCAGCGCCTGCATCTGCCGCGCGCTGATCTCGTCGGTCACCGGCCCGTCGGTCGTCGGCACGTTGTGGTCCATCGTGGCGACGGTGAGATCGGGGCGGCGGACGGTGCGTCCGTGCATGCGAAGGCTCTCGAACGCCTGCGGACTGGTCACCTCGTGCACCAGGTGCAGGTCGACGTAGAGCAGGTCGGGCTCGCCGTCGGCCCGATGCACCACGTGGCGTTCCCACACTTTCTCGGCCAGCGTCTTCGCCACGTGCATCCTTCCCTTCGCTTCTGGGCTCGTTCCTCGTGTGGGTTGTTCCATCCTATGGAACTATGATACCGATATGTGGAACATGAAGGTACCAGATGCCCACGGGACCCGCGACATCCCCGACACGGCGACGGGTGTGCTCGACCGGAGCATCGCGGTGCTCGACGCGGTGCAGCACGGTGCGCGCACGCTCGCTCAGGTCGTGGAGGCGACCGGGCTTCCGCGCACGACCGCGCATCGACTGCTCGGGGCGCTCGCGCGACACGATCTGGTGGAGCACGTCGGTGGCCGTGGCTACCTCCTGGGCCCCCGCCTGCTCCAGATCGCTGCCGCCTCGCTGCCGGAACCCTCGCTCCGCGCGGTCGCCCATCCCGCGCTGGAGCGACTCGCCGGGACGACGGCAGAGAGCTCGCAGCTCTACGTGCGAACGATCGAGGGCCGTGTCTGCATCGACGCCGTGGAATCGTCGAAGGAACTCCGGACGTTCGTGCGCGTGGGGACGGAGCTGCCCGTGACGGCCGGGTCGGCCGGCAAGGTCTTCATGGCATGGACCCCCGAGCCCGCCCGCAGCGACCTCGTTTCGCTCGCTCGCGGGTACACGACCTCGACCCCGACCGGCGAGCGGTTGCGACGCCAGCTGGCCGCCGTCCGAAAGCGGGGCTGGGCGTCGAGCGCCGGCGAACGAGAGGAAGGGGTGGGCTCGGTGAGCGCGCCGCTACTCGGTTCCCAGGGTGAACTCCTCGCGGCGGTCTCGATCTCGGGGCCGACGACCCGTCTCACCCGCGTCGCAGCAAAGCGATACGCGCCCGCGGTCATGGCGGCCGCACGCGAGATCGAGCACGCGCTCGGCATGGTGCGAAGCTGACCGGTTCACGTAAGCTCGGCTCTCACATGTCGCGCGTCCAAGCCTTGCAACGCTCCGTGGACAGCTGGCTCACCGGCCGCCGAGCGATCGGCGCGTCGATCGCGACCTTCAGTGCAGTTGCGCTGATCGCCGCGACGCCGCGTTCGCCATTCCACCCGGTGCTCCCCGAGAGCCAGGGCAACGGCCCGATCGGCGTGCTGGCCGAGCTCTTGTTCCTCGACCGCATACCGCACGGCGTGCTCATCGGCATCGGGTTCATCGCGATGATCGCCGCAGGACTCGCATTCCTGCTGGTGTTGTGGGCGGCCGAGCGCGGTGAGGTCTCCACGCGCACCGTCGTGACCTTGGCCGTGGTCTATCACGTCGTCGTGCTGCTGCTGCCGCTGTTGTTGTCGCGCGACGTCTTCAGCTACGCGTTCTACGGTCGCATCCTCAGCCGCTACGGGCAGAACCCCTACGTCAGCACGCCGGCAGATCATCCCGCCAACGACATCTCGCGTTTCGTATGGCCCGGATGGCGCGACACTCCATCGGTCTACGGGCCCGTCTTCGTCTGGCTCGCGGCGGCGATCACGGCGGTGTTCCGCGGGCTGGTCGATGTGATCGAGGCCTTCATCGCCGTGGCCGTGGCCGCGAGCCTCGGATCCCTGTGGTTCGTGGTGCGTCTCGTCGGCAAGGTTCGCCCGAGCCGTCAGGCCTATGCCGCCGCGATGATCGGACTCAACCCCGTCGTGTTGTTCCACACCGTGGGTGGCGGCCACGTCGACGCGCTCGTCATGCTCTCGGTGGCGGCCGCGATCTACCTGGTCGCGACGGAGCGCGAACTTCCGGCCACGGTGGCCCTCACGGTCGGAGCGCTCGTGAAGATCTCCGCGGCGGTACCGCTCGCGCTGCTGATCGCGTACGTGATCGTGCGAGCCGAGCCTTCGCGACGCTGGCGGGTCGGCGCGGCCCACATCGGCACGGCGATCGGCATCGCGTTCATCGCCGGCGTGCCGTTCATGCAGAGCTCGAACCCCACCCTCGGCATGCTCGAGCTCGTGCAGCACGGCTCGTGGATCGCGCCCCCGGCGCTCGTGGAACGTCTCTTCGAAGCCGCGGGAACCGTGGTCGCAGGTGATCTCGGCGGTTCGGCGGGCATCGTGCTCGCGCGACTGGGCATGTTCGCGGCGCTCGCGGCCGGGTTGTTCACGATCATGCGACAGGTGACGCGCCATGCCGGCGAAGGGTCGGTCTCGTTCCTCGCCGCCGCGTGGGGATGGTCGTTCCTGTTGATGATGCTGTTCTCGCCGACGTTGTTCCCGTGGTACTTCGCGTGGATCCTTCCGGTCGCCTGGGCCCTGCCCAGGGTGCCGCGGCGAACCCTCGAGTTCTCGTTCATCGCGCTCGTGACCGCCCAGCTCACCACGGAGAACTTCCGGCTGCCCGACTGGATGCACGTCGACCTCGCGATCGGGCACCCGATCCTCGTGATCGTGCTCGTGTGGTTCCTGCGCGACCTATACCTGCGCCTGAAGCACGACGTGCCCCTCGACGCCGAAACCGAGGACGTCTTGCTGAGGCGCGCCGCCGGCGGCCGTCCTCACCAAGCGTAGGCTTCGGGCGCGGGACCCCCGGGTCCGGGGAAGATCTCGTCGAGCTTCGCGAGCACGTCGCTACCCAGCTTGATCTCGAGCGCGTGCATCGCGTGGAGCAGCTGCGCCTCGGTGCGGGGGCCGATGATCGGCGCGGTTACGGCCGGTTGGTGCAGCAACCAGGCGAGCGCCACGTGGGCCGGGTCCTCACCCAATTCGGCGCACAGCGCCTCCCATCGCCCAAGCTGCGACCGCATGCCCTCGATTCGGTCGCGCATGTATTCCTCGCCTCGACGACCCTCCTCGAGTTTTGACAGTGCGCCGGCGAGCAGCCCTCCGGACAACGGACTCCACGGGATCAACCCCATGCCGTACTCCTGCACGGCCGGGATCACTTCGAGCTCGATCGTCCGAGCGACGAGGTTGTAGAGCGACTGCTCGGTCGCGAGCCCGAGCGCGTGCTTGTATCCCACGATCTCGTTCGCGCGCGCGATGTGCCACCCGGCGAAGTTGGACGACCCCACGTAGAGGATCTTGCCGGTGCGCTTGAGCTGATCCATCGCCTCCCAGATCTCGTCCCACCACGCGCTCCGATCGATGTGGTGCATCTGGTAGAGGTCGATACGGTCGGTGCCGAGGCGCCGCAGCGACTCCTCGCACTGCCGGATGATCGCGAGCTTCGACAGTCGCGCTTCGTTCGGCCAATCGCCCATCGTGCCGTACACCTTCGTCGCGAGCACGACCTTGTCTCGGCGCCCGCCTCCCTTCGCGATCCAGCGCCCGATGATCTCCTCGGTCGCGCCGACCCCGAGGTGCCGCCCGTAGACGTTGGCGGTGTCGAAGAAGTTGATGCCGTTGGCGATCGCCGCGTCCATGATCGCGTGCGAGTCGGGTTCGGACGTGTGCGGTCCGAAGTTCATCGTGCCGAGGCACAGGCGCGAGACCACGAGGCCGAGCCGCCCGACGAGCGTGTACTCCATGGCAACGAGTCTACGCCGGGCCCGACGTTGGTTCCGGGACCGGGCCGACCTGGGCCGAACGATCCCGTTCATCGAGCGACCCGTCGCGTTCGGGGTCTCGAGCTCCGGGCAGGAACATGAAGATCAGCGTCACCACGCCGCCGACGAGCCCGGCGACCACGAGGGTCGCGTCGGTGCCGATCGCCTCGGCCAGGGGACCCACCGCGGCGAACGACAGCGGGACTCCGGCGATCGTGATCATCCAGTCGAGGCTCGACACGCGACCTAACAGTGAAGGGGGCACGAGGC
>JAOUEA010000330.1 GCA_029858935.1 Actinomycetota bacterium | reverse complement strand
GAGCGCACGATCACGGCGGCGATCGACGGGCTCTACGAAGGAGCCGATCGGGCGACGTCGGCGTTCCTCGACTGGTTCGCCACCGAGCAGGTCGAGGAAGAGGCCACGGTGTCGCAGATCGTCGAGTCCCTCAAGCTCGCAGGACAGAGCGGCCCGGCGCTGCTCATCATGGACCGCGACCTGGGATCGCGCTCAACCGCCCCCGACCCCGGGGCGTGAGCGCTCGGCCTCGGCCCGACGTTCCTGCGCCTCTCGGCGGACCAAGATGACGTAGCCGATCGCCGCGATCGATGCGAAGGCGAACCACTGGAACGCGTAGTTGAGATGCGGACCGTCGGTGAGCTCCGGTGGCGGCTCGGTCACAGGCAGCTCGCCGCTCGTCGGCGTCTGGGTCTGCAGCTGTACGAACCACGGCACGAGTTCGTACGGCACGTCTCGCGCGATCGCCTCGACGTCGACCGTGCGCACCGTGGTCACCCGACCCTGACCCTCTTGCACCTCGCCGGCACCTCCCGGTTGGGGAGCGAACAGCGGTCCGCGAACCTCTACCTCGCCGGCCGGTGGAGCGGCGGCCGAGACGGGAGGCGTGTCCATCTCGAACGGCACCCAGCCACGGTCGACGACGATCGCGCGACCGTCGGCGAGCACGAGCGGTGTCAGCACGTGGTTTCCCGTCCGTCCCTCGAGGCTGCGCCCATAGAGGATGACCTCGTGGTCGGTGTCATATCGGCCCTTTACGATGGCCCGCCGATACGCGAGCGCGTCGCCGCCGCGGAGCAGCCGCTCGAGGGGTGTCGGGGCCGCGGCGAGCCCTGCTGCGTATCGTTCGTTGAAGGACCGCCGGCCCTCGAGCCGGTCGAGCTGCCAGACCCCGAGCCGGGCGCAGAGCACGACCACCGCGATCGCGAACAGGGTCAGCCCGATCCAGCGGGGACGCAGCAAGAAGCGGAACATGCCGCCCGTTAGGAGCCCTTCATCTCCTGGATCGTGTTGCCCCCGTCGACCACGATCGATTGGCCGGTCAGGTAGCTTGCCCGGTCGCACGCCAGGAACGCCACGACCTCCGCCACTTCGTCGGGCCGCCCCGAGCGCCCCAGCGGCGTGTGGAGACCGGCGACCGCTTCTTCGGGCGTCTGCGATCCCGAGGCGATCCATCCGGGTGCGACGGAGTTCACGGTGATGCCATGCGGACCGAGCTCCAGGGCAAGGCCCCGCATCAGTCCATCCATCCCGCCCTTGGCTGCGCCGTAGCCCACCGATCCTTCGATCGCCACGACGGGTCCGGTCACCGACGAGACCATCACGATGCGCCCCCACCCCTGCTCGATCATGCCCGGCACGACCGGTCTCGTGACGTTGTAGGCCGTCTGCAGGTTGAGGGCGATATCGAGGTCCCAGTCGGCGTCGGCCAGCTCGGCGAAGTCGGCGCCGCCTTCCCCCTGCATACCGACGTTCACCATCCCGGCGTTGTTGACCACGATGTCGATCCGGCCGAAGGACTCGGTGACGGCCTCGACCATGGTCCGTGCCGCTTCCCGATCGGTCAGGTCAGCGACGAACCCGGCCGCATCCGCACCGGCGCCGTGGAGCTCGGCAGCCCGCTCCTCGATCCGGGCGGTGGTCGACACGATCGCGACGGCGGCCCCCTCTCGAGCCAGCGCCGCGGCACAGGCGTAGCCGATGCCCGTCGGGCTGCCTGCTCCCGTGATCAACGCGACCCGTCCGCTCGCTTCGGCCTGCACGCAGGCAGCCTACCCGGCACTCAACTCCAGGGGGCCCGGCGGCCGATACCACTGGGAAGACGGGCGTCAGAGCCGGCCGGCGTTCCGGTCGACCTGCGACCGATTGAGATGAGGGGGTTACCCGCATGATCCTGCGGCTGTCCGTGAAAGCCCAGGGCTGGCGAGCGGCGTTCCGCGACCGGGTGCTGGAGGACCGGGGCGCGACCGCCGTGGAATACGCACTGATCCTGGCGTTGATCTTCATGGTGATCATCGCCGCGGTCGCCTATATGGGGCAGCAGACCAACGCGCAGTTCGAGAAGGTCGAGTTTCCCTAGGTCGAGGACCGGCGGCGAGGCGGGCCGCCGGACCTTCGATCGATGCTCGCTCAGGCGCCCAGGGCTCCACGCCGGTCATCGGCTAGTCTTCGCCTGCCATGACGACCCCCCGCCTGCTCTCGCTCCAGGAAGCCGACACCGCGATCGATCGGTTGCGTGCGCGCCGAAGAGCGCTCGAG